>JBGAWA010000029.1:0-38993 GCA_044227805.1 Chitinophagales bacterium
GCTATACTGACTGCCATCAGTACTCCGAATACAATGATGAGAAGAACGGCAATGGTGTATCCGTAAGGTTTGTCGCTGAAACGATCCTGCAGGTAGTATACCAGGAAAGCCCCGAGTATTCCGCCTGTGACAAATCCCGCTATCAGTTGCAAGGTCAATTCGGCTCCAAAACTGTAGGATGGGCTGAGTTTTTCTATGGTCGGTAACTGGTAAAGGAAATAATTGTAAACGGATGTAAGAAAACTGGTCAGCATGGTGGAAATGACAATCGCCAGCCATTGCGTGAGTTTAATGAGGTTTCTCCCTTTCATGCTTTTGTTTCTTCAACACTCAAGGTAAACATCTTTTGAGTAGATTATTGAAGAGCGGATTATGACTTGCACTTTTTCACCAGATCAATATTTATGAGTTTGTGACCTTACTGCCATCATTGCCAGGGATCAGCAATGCAGCGCTCAGCGGAATCAGATTGTCAATCACATAAATTTTCTGAATCCGGTTCCTCTCAATCAGCGGATCGCGGATAAACTTTATTTGTTTAGGTTAAATGAATCACTAAATTTAAACTCGTAACCCTCAAACTATACTACATGAACAGATTTATTACAACATTACCCATGGCAATTGTGTGTTTGTTTACATTCGGCGCTTTTGCGCAGCAAGGTTCAAAACATTACACCGGCATTGCTGCCACTCCATTCTATAAAGGTGCATCACAGGTCTTCGTAAATGAAAAGAGAAACACCATTTCCTTTATTCGTTTGCAGGAGCAGGAGAATGTTCCGCTGCAATCGGCAAAGGAATGGCTGAAAAACCAGGTGCTGAAACCAGTGGCCGGTACCGACCTCGTTCAATACCAGCAATTCAGCGATAAAAGCGGGTTCACGCATATTCGCTATCGCCAGTATTTCAAAGGGGTACCCGTAGAATATGGCGTTTACTATGTTCATGCTAAAGATAACAAGGTGAAGTCGGCCAATGGTGAATGGTATGATGGAATTTCCCTTTCTACCACACCGGCAATATCCGCTGCACAGGCTTACCAGTCGGCCTGCAACTATATGAATGCAAAAACCTGGTGGCATGAGCGCGAAGAAACAGACAACAACAAACTGATGATCCTTCCCGACAACGGAAGTTATCACCTGGTATATAAATGTGATGTTTATTCGAAGGATCCCTGGAAGCGGGAATGGATCTATGTGGATGCACAGAATGGTTCGGTGGTAAAATCCGAATCAAGGATTCATGAAACCGACGTTCCCGGCACGGCTGTCACCGCATATTGTGGAACGCAGCCCATCGTTTGTGACAGTTTTCAAACCAACAATTTCCGGCTGCGGGAATACACCCGTGGGGCAGGTGTGGAAACATTCAATGGTTCGGAACCCAATGACTTTACCGGCCCAAGCAAAAACTGGAACTACAATGGGGGATTCGATACCTATGCCTTAGATGCGCACTATGGCGCTGAAGCCACTTACGATTATTACAATAATAATTACGGCTGGAAATCTGTTGATGGCGCCGGAATGCAGAAATTGAAAAGCCTCGTACATGCCGGCGGAGGTATCAATGCCTTTTGGGATGGAACTTATATGAGTTACCTCGATGGCGACGCAGGCATGGGTGTAACCCCGCTTACGTCACTTGAAGTATGCGGACATGAGCTGACGCATGGCGTCACCGAGCACTCATCAGGCCTTGTATATTCCTGTGAACCGGGAGGCATCAATGAATCCATGTCGGATATCTTTGGAGTTACCATCCGTTTTTTAAATGTACCTAATTCAACCTGGTACCTGGGCGATCAGTTTAATTATCTTATCAGGAACATGGCCAATCCGAATGAGTTCAGTAACCCTGATTGTTATGGTGGGACGTATTGGTCGAATTGCCCGGAAGTGCACTCGGGAAGCGGCGTTGGAAACTCTGGTATTACCTGCTGACGGAAGGCGGGGAAAAAGTGGAATGATGTGGGTAACGGATATTTTGTGGAAGGCATTGGACTGGTGGATGCCGGTGCCATTGCGTTTCGTGCCAACACAGTTTACCTGACACCGAATTCTGAATATGCTGACTTCAGGGATCTGTCCTTGCAGGCCGCGCAGGATCTCTTCGGTGATTGTTCCAACCAGGCTGTTCAGACAGTGAATGCCTGGTATGCTGTGAATGTGGGTGGACCATTCGATGATGCGGTAACCGCTATCTTCTCCGCACCGCAAACTTCGTTTTGTACGGCTGCTGTGGCTGTTTCATTTTTCAGTAACAGCCTAAATGCCACCAGTTATCTGTGGGATTTCGGTGATGGTACTACTTCAACGGATCAAAATCCGGTACATACTTATCCGGGTGTTGGGGTTTACACCGTTTCACTTATTGTCAATGGTCTTGCGCTATGCAACACGTCTGATACCCTGGTGAAAACTGATTATATCACGATTGATAATGTAGGACAACCGACCGGCGCGGCCTGCACACCGGTCACCACACAACCTTCATCAGGCTTCGGCGTATTTAAAGTTAATTTCAATGAAATTGACAAAACCAGCATTGGCAGCACAGAAGGTTACCAGGATTTTTCCTGTTCCGATTTCACACACCTCGTGGCAGGTGACCCGGTGATGCTATATGTAACCACCGGAGCCGGCAAGAGTGAAGACCTGCGGGTATGGATCGACTATAATGGTGACGGCGCGTTTAATGAAACCAACGAGCTCATCTTTCAGGACAATGCCGTGATTGGCTTACACAGCGGCATTATTTATACACCTGTCACGGCAGTTTTAAACACACCGTTGCGCATGCGGATAATGGATGATAAAGGAGCTAATAATATAGCCGGTTCCTGTTACAATCCGCAGTTCGGACAGGCAGAGGATTACTCCGTGATTTTTGAATCGGCCAATGCAGCACCCTTAGCGGAGTTTACCTCCGATGTTACTACAGTTAATTTTGGCGGTGCCGTGAATTATTTTGATCTGAGCACTAATGTTCCCACCAGTTGGGAATGGACTTTTGAAGGCGGAACCCCTTCCATTTCAACAGATCAGAATCCGGCCGGCATTGTTTACAATGAGGTCGGTACCTATGATGTAACCCTGAAAGTGACCAATGCTTTTGGAACACATACTATCGTGAAGCCTGATTACATCACCGTGGATCCTGTGTTCAATGTATGTGATCTTCCCACAGTAACACTCACCAGCGGTACTTTCTACGATACGGGAGGGCCCTCCGGTAATTATCAGAACAATGAAAACTGCACACTGCTGATTTCTCCGCCCTGTGCTGGCAGCATCACCCTTACTTTCACATCATTTGCCTCGCAGGCCAACAATGATTACCTCAAAGTGTATGATGGTTTGGATGCTTCGGCACCGCTGCTGCTAAATGTGTCCGGCTTTCCTTTCCCTTATCCCTCAGTGACCGGTACATCGGGTAAATTATTTATTACCTGGACATCCAATTCATCGCAGACCAATGGCGGCTATGCCGCTAACTTTACTTCCGTGGTAGGTGGAACGGTGACACCTGTGGCCGACTTTACTATCAGCAACAGTAATCCTGCCTATGGGCAGCAGGTTGACTTTGCCGATAATTCCACCAATAACCCGATTGATTATGCCTGGGATTTTGGAGATGGCGGGACTGCCATCTCTCCTAACCCTTCGCATACTTTTGCTGGTACCGGTGCTTATAACGTACAGTTGATCTCTTCCAACTGCGGCGGATCAGATACCGTGATTAAAACAGTGATAGTGCAGGCTGCGCCTATCATTAAGGTAAACCCAAGCAACCTTGATGTTACGCTGAACTGTAATACTAATAGCATTACGGTGCCCGTTACGATCAGCAACCAGGGAGGTGGCGACCTGGTGTATGATATTCACGAACTCGAGTATAATTTCCAGGGCGACAAACCTAACATTCTGGCACTTACTTACGGTGCTGATGCAATTGAATCGTATCCAAACACCATCAGTGCTATCAACAACTATTATCCTGGAGCCACCACCTTAACTGAAATCAACACCACTAATTCTGAAGACCTGGCTGCGGCACTCGCAGGTAAAAATGTTTGCCTCATTACCAAAGCGGTTGGCACTGCTGCCGACTACCTGAATTTTGCACAACCGCTACAGGACTTCGTAGATAATGGTGGAACGGTGATTATTTGCGGTACAACAACGACTAAAGTAAGTTGTCTTTTCAATACTGGCTTGCTGCAAGGCACTTATGGCGCTGTGGCGACCAACTTTGTGCTGCCTGTTGTTAATACGACCCATCCGATTACACAATCCCTTGGTACTGAAATAACGGATGGTCCGAAGAATACTCATTCGCTCAACCTGACTTCGCCGATCAATGACCTGATCACCTATGCCGGCGCCACAGTAGTGGGCTACCAGGATATGGGATATGGCCATATCGTTTACCTCGGCTTTGACTATAAAGTGGTAGAAGATCCGGCGGGCATTGTCATGGGTAACACACTATCGTGGGTAAATTCAATGCTGGTGAGTGACTGGGTCTCCCTGAATCCTTCCGGAAACGGTACGCTGGAACCGGGCAATTCCCAGGTAATTGAAGTAACGGTGAACAGTGAAGACCTTGCAGACGGCATTTATACCGAATATATAATCGTCAACAGCAACGACCCGACACATCCAACCGATACCGTGAAACTGACGGTGAATGTGGATCAGGATAACTGTTCCTCTTTCAATGCTTACAGTCAATGTGAAGGGCAGGTTTGTTTTAATGATTCCGTACCACTTGCCACAACCTCTGTTGCCTGGAGTTTTGGTGATGGCGGTACTTCATCACTCAACGATCCCTGTCACACCTATGCAAATACCGGCAGCTATGCTGTGCAGCTGATTGCCTGTGGTCCGGATGGCTGTGATACAGTCAATCAAACGGTGGATGTGGTGATTCTTGCCGCTGCTGTTGACTATTCGCCTTTGATTGTTTATGAAAATGAAGTGGTTTCTTTTAGCAGCAACTCGTCAGGCGCTGTTTCCTGGAACTGGAGTTTCGGCGATGGAGGCACCTCTACACAAGAGAATCCAACCCATGTTTATACCACTGATGGAATTTACACTGTGTCATTGCAAGTGATGGATGCGGCCGGCTGTATCCTTACAAAAACTGAATCAATCACGATCCTGAATGTGGGTATTGATGAGCCGGTTTATGATTTTACGTTCACTATATATCCCAATCCGTTCAACAGTCAGGCGATCATTCAATATACATTGCCCGTTGGCGAAACGGTGAACATTGAACTCTGGAACGCAATAGGACAGAAGGTCAGCACCATCGTTGATCAGGCAAGGCAAGAGGCCGGTGAATACGCCTATCCTGTATATGCCACAGAAGCCGGCGTTTACATGGTCAGGTTTGCTGTGGGTGACGCTGTAATCTGGAAAAAACTGGTGCGGGTGAATTAACTCCGGATCCATTTTAGTAGATGAAACTGCCCTGCAATTTTGCGGGGCAGTTTTTTTTATACAGGCAATTTCACTGAATGATTCAGTTTGCCGTGCCATGCTGCTGGCATCGGTACAAAAACCGGTTGCCATGTGGACCATCAAAAGGTCGAATAACACAAGAGATGGAATATGCGGAGAGCAATTAACGCGACATAATGAAGAGGAGCTATGCGATTTATATATCGTAGGGAAAAAACGCATCCTCAATATGAAAAATCTCCGGCACCTCATTCTTAAACGTGATGGAAATCACATCGAACCTTACATCCATGTCAAGGTTGTTCCGTTCAAGGTATTCTTCCGTGGCGACGGCGATATTGCGCTGTTTTTCTGCACCAACCGCCTGTTCGGGGAATCCGAAGTGATTGCCCGTTCTTGTCTTTACCTCAATGATCACAAGGGTATTCTGATGCCGGGCGATGATATCAATTTCCGTCTTTTCGAAACGCCAGTTGATTTCCAGCACAGTGTATCCCTTTTTTTCAAGAAATTCGAGTGCTAAAATTTCACCTTTCACCCCCAATTCATTATGTTTACTCATTGATTCGGAAATTGTAACTAAAAATAATAAATTATGATGGATAACCTGATCGCAAATTTTACAAAGCAAATGGCGGAGGCCATTGAAATTGGCAAAAAAATTAAGTTGTCACCACGGCACAAGGAGATCAGAAATGTAGTTGTTGCCGGTCTTGGCGGCTCCGGCATCGGCGCTCATCTGGTAGCTGAATTGATTTCTGAAAAGATGAAGCTGCCCTTTATCGTTTGCAAAGATTATTTGCTGCCCGAATTTGCGGATGAGCACACGTTGCTGATTGCTTCGTCTTATTCCGGCAATACGGAGGAAACGTTGCATGCCATGGAAGATGGCATCAAGAAAAATTGCAAAATCGTTTGCGTTACCTCCGGTGGTTCCATGTTGTCGATTGCCAAAACCGCCGGCCTTGATTATGTCATCATTCCCGGAGGCATGCCACCGCGCGCCTGCCTGGCGTACTCCTTCATGCAGCAGTTGTTTATTCTCGCTTACTATAATCTAATTGATAATGGATTCATGGTGGGCATACAGGAAGCAATCGTTCACCTCAACAAAGAGGAAAAACGGATCATGAAGCTGGCCAAGTCAATTGCAAAAAAGATGAATAAGAAGATGACCGTGATTTACAGTGCGGCCGGAATGGAAGCGGTTGCCATGCGGTGGAGACAACAATTGAATGAAAATTCTAAAGTACTGTGCTGGCACCATGTAATTCCTGAAATGAATCACAATGAACTCGTAGGCTGGAGGGCATCCGGTAAATATGCAGTCGTGTTACTGAGAAATGATACCGATTACCCCAGGATACAACAACGGATGAACATCGCCAAAAACATTATTTCGCAGTACACACCCAACATCATTGAGGTGTATTCTAAAGGCGACAGTATCATCGAAAAAGCCTTATACCTGATTCACCTTGGCGATTGGGTTTCCTATTATCTTGCGGAAATCAGGAAGGTAGATCCGGTGGAAGTAAACGTGATTGAATATCTGAAAGCCGAACTGGCCAATTGATTTTTTTGGTTGACTACTGCTTCCCCGCTTGTTTAATGAAAACAGGCGGGGATGTTTTTATCAGGTTGTTGAAATCAGCGGAATTTTTGTGAACACATAATAGTTCTTAGTCATAGTGCAGCCGGGTTTTTCAAAAGTGAATACGGAGTAAGATGAAAAGTTTCAGCACTGGCTGATGGGATGCCGGTTGTTTTATTGGCAGGCAAAGAAAGTCTTAAACACATATAGCAAATGCAAGAAAGTAAAGTGGTGACGCAGAATGCCGTAGTTGAGCCTGAACGGAGGCAGGATGTAGAATTCCGGGATCTTGGCACTATTGCCTATAAAGATGCATGGGACTACCAGGAAACATTATTTTCCGCTATCATCAACAGGAAAATTGCGCAACGCAGTCATCCTGATCCTGCCTATCACCCCAAACACTACCTGCTCTTTTGTGAACACCCGCCGGTTTATACGCTTGGGAAGAGTGGATCCATGAAGCACCTGCTCATCAATGAACAAGGGCTGCGGGAGAGAAATATTTCATTTTTCAGGATCAACCGAGGCGGCGATATCACCTATCACGGCCCGGGACAAATTGTAGGTTACCCGATACTTGATCTCGATTATTTCTTTACAGATATCGGGAAGTACCTTCGGTTGCTGGAAGAGTCCGTCATCCTAACCCTGAAGGAATATGGCATTACAGCCGGCCGTTCGAAAGGCGAAACCGGCGTATGGCTTGAGCCGGAAAGCGTATCAAGAGCCAGGAAAATTTGCGCGATAGGTGTTCGCTGCAGCCGATGGGTCACCATGCATGGCTTTGCCTTTAATGTCAATACCGACCTGGATTACTTCAATCATATCATTCCCTGTGGCATCAATGATAAAAGTGTGACCTCTATGCAGAAAGAGTTGGGAGCACCTTTGAACTTCGAGGAAGTGAAGAGCAAACTGAGATCGCATTTTGAAATAGTGTTTGATGCTCACCTAACAAGTGAAATAAAGTGAAGCGCTGGAGCCGGATTCTTCTTGCCTTGCCATTGCTGGCAGCTGTCATTTTTACTTTTACTTCACTGACAGGCAATAATTACATTTATAAGGCGCTTTTATATAATTATGTTGACCTCGATGATTATCGGTTGTTCTACAACAGAACAGTAACGGCTGGTACCGGGCAGCCCTGGCCGCTTGCCCTCGATTATAATAAAGTAAGGCCATCATCGGCGCTGCGGCAAGAGCTCGATTCAATAAAAACAGTGGCATTTGTCGTTTGGAGAAACGACTCCATCTGCTTTGAAGAATATTGGGACGGCTATGGAACAACATCACTCTCCAATTCCTTTTCCTGTTCAAAATCAATTATTGGAATTTTGACCGGTATTGCCCTCGATGAAGGCAGCATCCGGTCGTTGGAGGATCCTGTTGGGAATTATATTCATGACTTCAAGGATCCCGGAGTAAAATCCATCACAATCAGGAACCTCTTGATGATGAGCAGCAACACGGATTGGGATGAAAGTTATTCAGGCCTTATTTCGCAGACTACCAAAGGTTATTACGGAACCGATTTATACAGGCAAATGACTTCCTTAAAATTGCTCGGAACGCCCGGAAAGTCATTCACCTACCGAAGCGGTGATACACAACTGCTGTCTATGGTGCTGCAGGCCGCTACGGGCAAAACCATCAGTGCATATGCCTCCGAAAAATTATGGCAGCGCATTGGTGCGGAACAGGATGCCATCTGGTCGCTTGATCAGGAAGATGGCATTGAAAAAGCCTACTGTTGTTTCAATACCAATGCCCGCGATTTTGCCCGCATCGGTGATCTGTATCTTCATAGCGGTAACTGGCGCGGACAACAAGTTGTGTCATCGGCTTATGTGCGGCAATCGCTGATGCCGGTATTGTTGCCTGATGAAAATGGTAAAGTAACTGATTACTATGGTTATCAGTGGTGGCTGATGCCGGAGCGAGGCAATATTTTTTATGCCCGCGGATTAAACGGACAATGGATTATCTGTATTCCTGATAAGCACATGGTGATCGTCAGGCTCGGTCATCAGCGCGGACCGAAAATGCTGAATGCCTATCGCGAAGTGTATGATATGATTGATTGGGCGGTTGCGAGCCTTTGATTTTTCATGGAATGAGTTTTTACCGCAAAATGATGGTAGAATCGAAGGGTCAATTTAAACCCACATTTTGCAGCTCAAAACGGCAACGGGTTTAACCCCGACGTAGAACTGCTTAGGGTTTGTGAAACATTTTCTTTTCTTGACAAATTGAGCAAACCCTTAGCAGTTCTAAGTCTCAGCGAAGCGGTATTTTTCCACTGAAAAATCCGGGTTAAATGAATGGGAAAACGGATTTTTTTAAACGTGCAGTTTGAAATTCAACATCGAAGCGGTTTCAATTGTTTACAGAAGAGACAGAATCAAAATCAATGATTAAAGATATTCTGATTGAAAAGGTGCAGGACGTAGCGGTTGCAGTGATTCCTGAATTGGATGAGCAGGGAATGGAAGAATGGAATGTGTATCTCATCAATATGAAGGCCACCCAGATTGACGGTGTTCTTATCAGCTCGCAGGGCTATGGTATGCTGGATGGAAGAGACATTAAGACCAGCACGCTGCGCCAGTTTTTTGAACTGGTCAGCGCCGGTCAATATGTAAAGGTGGAGTGGATTGACAAGCGCCTGTTTGGTATTACGAATGAATTTTGGGTGAGTTTCTGGTACCAGGGAACACTCTTCGACAAACGCTATGTGTTTGTTACGGAAAGTATTGTTGAAAATAACTTTACGGAGATTCCGGTTATTCGCAATCGTGGAGTGATGATTATATAGTAGCGTACAATTAGTTGCTCTTTTTTTCAGCAGGAAAAAGTTCACCTCCTCAGAGCAGCGCTATGCGTGAAATAAACTCGTTGCTGTTTTGAATGAAAAATGCGGTGATAACTCAAAATTCCGAAACGGTTCGCCTGATGATTTCAACGCATTCCATTAATTGCTCTTCCGTAATAACAAGTGGTGGTGCAAACCTGATCTTATCGCCATGCGTAGGCTTGGCCAGCAATCCGTTTTCTTTCAGTGCCAGGCAGAGATCCCAGGCTTCTTTTCCTTTTTTGGGTTGTACCACGATAGCGTTGAGCAATCCTTTTCCACGCACCAGTTGAATGATATCGGAATCTATACCGCTCAATGCTTCGCGCAGCAGATTGCCAAGGTAGTATGCCCTTTCCGCCAGCTGTTCGTCTTTTATCACTTCCAGTGCGGCGATGGCAACTTTGCAAGCCAGTGGATTGCCGCCATAAGTGGAGCCATGTTCGCCGGGTTGGATGGTCAGCATGATTTCATCATCCGCTAATACGGCTGATACGGGCAACACGCCACCCGAAAGAGCTTTGCCAAGGATCAAGATATCAGGATGCACAGCTTCGTAATCACAGCAGAGCATTCTGCCGGTTCGGGCAAGTCCCGTCTGAATTTCATCGCCTAAGAACAATACATTTTTTTCTTTGCACAACGTATACGCTGCAGCGAGGTAACCGTCATCAGGAACGTGGACGCCTGCCTCACCCTGAATCGGTTCAACCAGGAATCCTGCTACCGATGGATCCTGCAATGCCTCTTCCAATGCTTTCAGATTGTTATACGCTACGGTGATGAATCCAGGCAGCAGCGGACCAAATCCATCTTTGGAAGGCGGATCACTTGAAAAGGAAATAATGCCGATGGTCCGGCCATGAAAATTTTCAGCGCATACAATAATTTTAGCGGTTCCTTCCGGAATGCCTTTCACCTTATGACCCCATTTGCGGCAAAGCTTTAAAGCTGTTTCCACTGCCTCCGCACCTGAATTGACAGGCATCACCTTATCATAACCAAACATCGTGGTAATGTACTGTTCATATTCACCCAGCACATTGTTGTAAAATGCCCTGGAGGTCAGCGTGAGTTGCTGTGCCTGTTCTGTCAGGGCATCAATAATTCGGGGATGGCAGTGTCCCTGATTGACCGCTGAGTAGGCAGACAGGAAATCAAAGTAGCGCTTGCCATCGGTATCCCAAACAAAGACGCCTTTTCCTTTCGCCAAAACAACCGGCAATGGATGGTAGTTATGCGCGCCGTATTTTTCTTCGAGCGCTATGTGATTGACTTTTATAGTTTCAATCATGTGTTGTTGGTTGTGGGTGAATTAATTTGGAACGAAACCCGCTTCAGCATCTGCACAGCTGCAGGTTGGCGAAGTTACCGGAAGTAAATGGTAAATAAAACCCTGCAAATAAAAGAGAATAGCCTGTAATATTACCTGTGACGGATGGCGGAGCTGGCTTGAGGTTATTTCCGTGCAAAAATCTCGCACCAGGCATTGCCATGTTCAAATTTTTTGACCGAATAAAATTCTTCATCCGATTTCACCGCATCGTAGAAACTTTCTATTAAGGGATAATTGCAGAAGATGTAATAATCCGTGTTATCATTCAATGTATCACGTATTACATTGGAAAAGGAGGGACCGTGAAGAGCGGAAAGTTCAGGCTGTGTCAATAAAAAGTACATGGTGTAGTTGGTGCAGATACTGGCAGTTCTGTCGGTATTGCTTTCCATATAACCGATTGCGGCTTGTTGCACGGTTATGTTATCTGCATAGTTAATGGAAACATCATCCATCCAGGTAGGTTCGGAAGTAAAATCATGTTGTATGGCAAACACGATGCATAAGACCAGCAAAAAGCCGGTAAACTTATATCCATGCATAAATAGCTGATATCCCCAAACGGTTAGGAGGAAAATTAACAAGGAAATGAGTGGAATCAGGTATCGTAAGGAAATAAAGTTGATGGCCGAAAAAGCAGTATAAGAGCAGAAAACAAAGCAAGTCATTGTCGTCAGCTTCCACACCGCCTTATCATATTTATGATGCTTCCGGAAACAGGAAATCAATAACAGGCAGACGGTTACCACCAGCAGTGCCAAAAGTTCCTTTCTCCCATAGCCCCAAAAAACAAACAGCCATACCACCAGCAAGTGATTGGTAATCTTGGCCCAGCTGAAATCAGCCATCTGAACATGTAAAGGAAAAAAGTACCAGCCATACGTTGCTTTCTGCATCACGTAAAAGAGAATTCCGGGTATTATGGGAAGAAGCACTGGCAGGATTTTTTTTATAAGGCTGGTCAGTGAATACTTTTTCACGCAGTGTTGTTGTCGGATAAGTTGTGCTGCATAAACAATTCCTGTAGCCGTTGCGACCACAAGCCCAGACTCCTTGGTGAGTACCAACAGAGTAGCAGAGATGATGTAAAGAAAAATACGACCGGTGACCAGGAAAAAAATCGTTGTCATCATCAGGAAGGAAATAAATACTTCGGGAAGCATAAATGACGATTGCACAACAAAAACTTCCTGTGTCAATAATAGCAGGGAACCCAGCAAAGCGAATACAGGGTTTGAAAATCGCAGTAGCATGAAGAAAAATGCAATAATGGAAAAAGACGCGATAAGCAATGAAAAGGTATGCATCACAATGGGTGAGAATCCAAATGTTTTGGCAACTATCGCATTGATGAAATAGTACATGAGCGGATGTCCGCGGGAGAGTTCGGGAGCAAGACAAGAAGGCAAGAGGCAGGGAGTACCTTCCGTCATTTTATGGATAGCCATAGCGTAGGACCAGCTCTCATCCCAGAAATAAGTTAATCCGAGAAAAGGAAATTTGTATAACCACAACAGCAGCAGGCAAAGGCACAGCATGCAGAAAGCGGCGACAACCTCTTTTCGTGAAATATCAGATCTGATAAACAAGTTTCGTGGCAGGTTGACAGGTTACTGAAAGAAGTGACCTGAGTTGCTTATGGGTTCAGATCATCTTTCCCGAAAGAAAACGGTAACAGGCTCTGTGCGGAAGTGAGCCATAGAATTTTACCTGATTCGCCCTGCAGAATTACCTGTATGTTTTTCTTAAAACGCTCTTCATATTCAACAATCGTTTGCCGGCAAATGCCGCAAGGCGCCACCGGTTCCAGCAAGGCGTGATTGCGTGGTTTTGCCGAGATGGCAAGTGCTGCTATGGCGATGCCGGGATGAGTAGCAGAGACAGCGGATAATGTTACTCTCTCTGCGCAGATGCCGACCGGTGAAGAGGCATTTTCCTGGTTACTGCCTTTCACTACAACGCCATTTTCCAATAGCGCTGCCGCACCCACATAAAAATTGGAGTAAGGGGCGTAGGCATCGCCCACTGCTTCTTTGGCTTTCAGCAATAAATCCTGTAAAGCAGGAGGCAGTTCACCGGCATGTTCCAGTTCTTTATAAGTGACGATCAGTTGCGATTCCTTCATATTAGTTACTAAGCATCGAAAAGATGAAAATCATTTTATCTGGATTGCTAAAAGGTCAGCAGCCGGTTGATTACTTTTGCAAGTTAATTTTTTTTGATGATGAATAGAATCCTGTTGTTAGGTGCCGGTCGCTCCGCTACTGTGCTGATTGATTATTTACTGTCGCATGCTGCTGAATTTAATGCAACGGTCACCGTAGGGGATCAGTCGATGGAAGCCGCTGCCGAAAAAGTCGGCAGCAATAGTGCGGGCCGCGCAATGGCCTTCGATGCCCATGATGAATTGCTCCGGAAAACGGAGATTGAAGCGCATGACATCATCATCTCCATGTTGCCACCGCAGCTCCACTTGCTGATTGCCAAGGATTGCCTGTTCTTTAAGAAGCACCTGATCACTGCATCGTATGTTTCCCCCGAACTGCAACTGTTGAATGAAGAGGTGAAAAAGGCCGGCTTGCTGTTTATGTGTGAAATGGGCCTTGACCCTGGCATTGATCACATGAGCGCCATGCAACTGATTCATGACATACAAAGAAAAGGCGGCAAGATATCTTCCTTTAAATCCGGTACAGGCGGCCTGGTGGCTCCGGAGTCAGATGATAATCCTTGGCACTACAAAGTAACCTGGAATCCGAGAAATGTGGTGCTGGCAGGTCAAAACACCGCGCAATATCTCGACCATGGTGTGCAAAAGTTTATTCCCTACCATCGTTTGTTTACGCATACAGAAAAATTTAGGATTAGCGGCTATGGAAAATTCGAGTCGTATCCAAACCGTGATTCACTGTCCTATATTCCAAAATATGGATTGGAAGGAGTGAAGACCATACTGCGTTCCACCCTTCGCAAAGAAGGTTACTGCGAGGCTTGGAATGCGCTGGTGCAGCTTGGTTTGACAGATGACAGCTACGTACTTACTCAGTTGCACAGGATGACGTATGCAGATTGGGTGAATTGTTACCTGCCGGAAAAAGCAAAATGGGAAGGAAAAAGTGTCAAATCAAAAGTTGCAAAATTTCTTGACCTCAAACCGGATGTTTTACACCGGCTGGAGTGGTTAGGCATTTTCAGCGAAGACAAAATAGCGGTTGACAGCGCCACGCCTGCTCAGATTCTGCAGGATGTGCTGGAACGAAAGTGGAAGATGCAGGCCACCGATAACGATATGATTGTGATGCGGCACGAAGTACGATACGAACTGGAGGATAAACTCCATGAGCAGATCAGCACGATGATTTTGAAAGGAGAGGACAGGCAACGTACTGCTATGGCTAAGACAGTTGGCTTGCCATTAGGCATGATGGTCAGACTGCTATTGCAATCTGAAATTTTTCTGACAGGCGTTCATATTCCTGTGATGTCGCAGGTTTACGGACCGGTGTTGAAAGAACTTGCATCGCTCGGTATTGAATTTACAGAAGAAGAGCGGGAACTGGATCAGGAATAACCTTCCGTCATCCGGGGTTAAACCCACATTTTGCATTTCAAAACGGCAACGGGTTTAACCCCGACGTAGAACTGCTTAGGGTTTGTGAAACATTTTCTTTTCATCACAAATTGAGCAAACCCTTTGCAGTTCTAAAGTCGCAGCGAAGCGGGATTTTTCCACTGAAAAATCCGGGTTAAACTTCAATCATTTACTTTCGCTAATCAAGATTGTACTTTATTATGTCAAACAATGAAGTGTACTATTGCGAGGCAGGACAGCATGCAGTAAAGCATGGAATATTTCTTACGTCAGGCACAAGGATCATCAGGTATCGTTGCCAAACCTGCGGTTTGATTGCATGCCCAAAACACATCATCAAAAAAATATTTTCCCGTCCGCAATGCAAACGCTGTGACGGCAGGCAAATGGTGAGGGAAAAAATTACCGATGGAGTCTGGCGCAATGATTTTTGAACTTCGCCGCTGTTCAAGGGGATGATCATAAGGTGCATGGTTCCACACAAATCCGCTATTGAGACGGTGATACTGTTATCTGTTGATGGCTGCAACAGCCAAACAGGCTGATGAGATGCGAATCAGCGCAGGAAAGCAGCAGACAGAAAAATTTTGATTATTCACTGTTAAACCCGCATTTTGCAGCGCAAAAGCAAAAAGGATTTAACCCCTGCGCAATTTTGCGGAGTGTTTGCGAACCATTTTCTTTTTCATTAATGCAAACCAATAGCCATCCTGTATCACGGTGCAGCGGGATCTTTGAATTGAAAAATCCGGGTTAAACTTTTTACTTTGCGCCAAAGTGAGGAGAGAGATTTTTTGTAATTAATACTTATTAGTATCTGCATGGCAAAAAAGAAAGTAAAAGAAGGCGGGAAGCATTTGATGATTGTGGAGAGCCCTGCGAAAGCGAAAACGCTCGAAAAATTTTTGGATAACGATTTTATTGTGAAGTCCAGCTATGGACATATCCGTGATTTGCCTAAATCGGACAAGGCTATCAATGTTGCGAACCGGTATGAACCAACGTATGAAGTAAGCGCTGAAAAGAAAGACGTGGTAAAGGAATTAAAGCGGCTTGTTAAAGATGCAGGCGATGTGTGGCTTGCAACGGATGAGGACCGCGAAGGAGAGGCCATCTCCTGGCATTTATGCCAGGCGCTTGGGCTGGATGTGAAGGAGACCAAGCGTATCGTTTTTCATGAAATAACGAAACAAGCCATCCTGGAAGCGGTAAAAAGTCCGCGCAGCATCGACCTGAATATGGTGAATGCCCAACAGGCGCGCAGGATTCTCGACAGGCTGGTTGGATTTGAATTGTCACCGATTTTGTGGAGAAAGATTTCCAATTCAAAATCATTATCTGCCGGACGGGTTCAGTCAGTTGCCGTGCGGCTGATTGTGGAACGTGAGCGGGAAATCAACAACTTCGCTACTGAGTCCAGTTATAAAATCATTGCACTGTTTAAGGCGAAGGATAAATATGGCAACGCCGTCACCTTCAAAGCCGAACTTCCAAAAAACAAAAGCAAGGAAAAAGATGCAATGGCATTTCTCACTGCCTGCATAGGTGCTGCATACACCGTAAGGGAAGTGCAGGTGAAGCCCGCCAAAAAATCTCCTTCCGCGCCTTTCACCACTTCTACCTTGCAGCAGGAAGCCAGCCGCAAACTCGGTTATTCAGTTGCAAAGACGATGCTGGTTGCACAGCGGCTCTATGAGTCGGGAAAGATAACGTACATGCGGACAGATTCCACCAACCTCTCAGAAACTGCATTGCGTTCCATCCAGGAAGAAATAGTGAAGTCTTATGGCAAGCAATATTCGCAGCAGCGAAAGTATGCCACCAAAACCGCCAATGCACAGGAAGCGCATGAAGCCATCCGTCCATCCTATATTGAGAATAAAGAAATAGAAGGAGAGAATGATGAGCAACGGCTGTATAGCCTTATCTGGAAGCGTACCATCGCTTCGCAGATGAGCGATGCGCAGCTGGAGAAGACCATTGCGAAGATTTCCATTTCCACAGTGAAGGAGGAAGAACTGTCCGCCAGTGGCGAAGTGCTGATGTTTGACGGTTTCCTGAAAGTATATATGGAATCCGATGATGACGATACGCAAACTGATCCTTTGCCTGCCGCGGCGGAAGAATCCACCACGCTGCCACCGCTGAAACCGGGTCAGGTATTGGATTTTGTGGAAATGAATGCTACGGAAAGATTTACCCGTGCCGCGGCGCGATACACGGAAGCATCCTTGGTAAAGAAGCTGGAAGAACTGGGAATCGGCCGGCCTTCTACATATGCCCCTACGATCAGTACTATTCAGAAAAGAGGATATGTAGAGAAGAAAGACAAGGATGGCATGCGCCGTGAATACCGCCTGCTGAAGCTGAAGAATGATAAAGTGACCAGTGTTGTGGATACAGAAACGTATGGCACAGAGAAATCAAAAATGTTTCCGACTGACATTGGCATGATGGTAAATGATTTCCTCATGCAGCATTTTCAGACGGTGATGGATTACGGATTCACCGCGGAGATTGAACGTGAGTTTGATGATATCAGCAATGGGATGAAGAAATGGGATGAAATGATTGATGACTTTTATAAACCTTTTCATAAGAACGTGGAAAACACACTGGAAAATGCCGATCGGGTAACGGGAGAACGCGAACTGGGAACCGATCCGCAGACAGGCCGTAAAGTGATTGCCCGCATGGGACGTTACGGCCCGATGGTACAGATTGGCGGCACTGATGAAGAAGAGAAACCAAGGTATGCGAAGCTGCGTAACGGAATGAACCTTGAGACCATTTCTTTTGAAGAGGCCATGGAATTGTTCAAATTACCCCGCGTGGCCGGGCAGTATGAAAATATGGATGTCACGGTAAGTGAGGGAAGATTCGGTCCATACGTACTGCACGATAAGAAATTTTATTCCTTGCGCAAAGATCAGGACCCAATGACTATTACCCTGGAAGAATCCATTGAACTGATCAAGGCGAAGGCTTCCAGCGTGATCAAAGAATTTAAGGAAAACGGAATTACCATCCTGGAAGGCAAGTGGGGCCCTTATGTAAAAAGTGGAAAGCTGAATGCTAAAATTCCGCCGGGCAAAGCGCCGAAGGATCTGACCTTGGATGATTGTATGGAATTGCTTGAAAAAGCAAAGGATGCCCCGAAGAAATCCTTCGGCCGGTTTAAACGTAAAGGAAGTTAAACCCGTCCAGAACGTCATTTGAAAGCACCTCTGAAAGAAAATGAGTTGAGTGCCCTCATCAACCTGCTGGATGATCCTGATGAGGAGGTTTACAAGCACGTGACCGACAGGCTGATCACGCTTGGAACAGCCATCATTCCTTCACTGGAAGCTGCCTGGGAAAAGACTTTTGATCCTGACTTGCATTACCGGCTCGAAGAACTCATTCACCTGATTCAATTTGAGACATTGCTGAAAGACCTGAAGCGATGGACAAAGAAAAGACAGGATAATTTGCTGGAAGCGGCGATTCTTATTGCTAGATATCAGTATCCAGACCTGAGTGTTTCAAAAATTAATGCGCAGATTGAAAAGCTCAGCAAGGAAATATGGCTGGAGATGAACTACAACCTGACGCCACTGGAACAGGTGAATGTATTTAACCATGTGTTGTTCCAGCTTAATGGCTTTGGCGGGAATACAGCGAATATTCATGATCCGCAGAATTCGTATCTCAATATTTTACTGGAGACCAAGAAAGGAAATCCCGTCTCCCTTTCGCTGCTCTACCTGATTCTGGCCGACAAGATTAAAATGCCGGTTTATGGTATTAATCTGCCGCAACATTTTGTATTGTCATTTCATAAAGACATCCTGGATCCGGATGAATCGGAACAAAAGGTGAAGAGCAGCCTGTTGTTTTATATCAACCCTTTTAATAAGGGTGTCATTTTTTCACGCGATGATATTACGATGTTCCTGAAGAAGTTGAATGTTTCGCCTCAGGCATCACACTATCTGCCCTGTACTAATCTTGACATCATTGTCGCACTTGTAAACGCTCTTATTCACGCTTATGAGCTGGCGGGAGTTGCCGCTAAAGTGACAGAGCTAACAAAGATGAAAGAAGTGCTGATGGAATCCTGATTGCTCCATTCCAATTACTCCCTGTCGGTTTTGTATGGAACCTACACTTAGCAGTTCTTCGCAGCGAAGCGGGATTTTTCCGCTGAAAAATCCGGGTTGAATCGCTGCTGACTTTCAGGATATGCTGGAAGGAAAACCAATTGGCGGAAAATGAAGGTCATACGGTAATATTTCTTAGTCGTTCGCGGCCTCGCCCGTTCCCGACTATTCCCGCGCAGACCTTCCGATGCAGAAGGCTTGTTCATTCAATCAATGCCATATTCAATCGGCAACAACCATAGCACGGCTTTTCGAGCGCAGTCAAGAAGCATAGCGAAATCTTTTCGGCTATAACCCGCCGTTGCTGGTCTTTGCAAAACCATGCGCAAGGCCAGACCAACAACTATTGCGCTGCTATCCTTTTCAAAATCATTCACGAAGCCATCCCATCAACACACAGCGCTTTTAATTGTCCACGATGATCGAACACACTGTTCAATTATGTAAAACAGCCATCAAGCAATTGCGCGGACCCATCAATCACCACCGCATTGCAGCAACAATATGCAAAGCGCAGTCACTTCGGGCATGGTCGCGAAGTACTGCAAATGCACTTACCATTATTCCCTAATTCATAAAAACTCACAGTAGCCAGGCATGATATGCACCACTGCATACTTATCCTTTCACACCTATCAACTGCACCATATTTTGTCTGGCTTTTCCCGGAAAAGATTATATTTCGATAAATCTTGTATCATGAAAAAAGCACTCATTTTCGGAATAGGAATGTTGTTAGTGTTATCCGCATGCAAACAAAATACGCCTGCACCTTCTGCTGAAGCCGCAACTGCGGCTTGCAGTTATCTTGCGGTAACGGATAGTGGCATTCAGACAGCCGGCATCAAAATGATCACCATTGACGGGAAGTATAAAGTTTGGACGAAACGTTTCGGCAATGGAACGATTAAAGTGTTGCTCCTGCACGGCGGGCCGGCCATGACGCATGAATACATGGAATGCTTTGAAAGTTTCTTTCCAAAAGCGAACATTGAATTCTATGAATACGATCAGCTCGGTTCCTACTACAGTGATCAGCCTGATGACAGCAGCTTATGGACCACTGCACGGTTTGTGGAAGAAGTGGAACAGGTGAGAAAAGGGTTGGGGCTGGAGAAAGATCATTTTTACCTGCTGGGTAATTCATGGGGTGGAATACTGGCTATGGAATATGCCTTGAAATACCAGGAGAACCTGAAAGGGCTGATCATCTCGAACATGGTGGCAAGCATTCCGCGTTATGAGCAATACAACAAAAAGCTCAGAAGTGAAATGCGTAAATCATTGGTTGATTCAATGGAGGCATTTGAACAAAAAGGAAACTACCAGGATCCTGTTTATCTGAACATGGTTCAGAAGGAATACTATGATCAGCATATCTGCCGCATCGTTCCCAACCCTGATCCGGTATTACGCAGCTTCAAACATGTGAATTCAACTATTTACGTAATGATGCAGGGACCGAGTGAATTTAAAACAGGTGGGCGCCTGCTGCATTGGGACCGCTGGAATGACCTGCACAACATTTATGTGCCCACCTTAATGATTGGTGCAAAGTATGATACCATGAACCCGGAGGAGATGGACGAGATGAGCAAATTGGTGCAGCATGGCCGGTACCTTTATTGTCCGGAAGGAAGCCACCTTGCCATGTGGGACGATCAGCAGCATTATTATCCTGGTATCATTCAGTTTTTATATGATGTGCAGGAAGGAAGATTCTAACATTGGAATCTTCCATTAAACCCACTTTTTGCAGTTCAAGACGGCAACGGGTTTAACCCCGACGTAGAACTGCTTAGGGTTTGTGAAACATTTTCTTTTCTTGACAGATTGAGCAAACCCTTAGCGGTTCTAAGTCGCAGCGAAGCGGGATTTTTCCACTGAAAAATCCGGGTTAAATAAACCAGGAATGCGTAGTGCCAGATTCGCTTTTTCTGTGGTGATCAACTCGTTTTCTTTCTGAGGGCGAGATAGTCGAGATAATAAATCAGCTTGATGGAAAGTCCGTTGGTTTGCGGTGTCTGAAATGTTTTGCCGACGTTATCAAAATAGGTATCCATACCAAGATCATCGTATTGCTGAATATTGTTTTTCCAGATGACATTCAGGTAACTGCCCGGTGCAAACTCCCAGGCATAGACAGCGTCAATGTTAAAGGCGTTAAAATTAATGTCATTGTTGCCCGAATACTCTGTATCACCCAGTGTGCCGTCTTCGTTCAGTAAATAATATTCCGTCCAGTTCACCTTGCTCCAATAATAGCGTGCACGGAAGGAGATATTCATTTTCGGATTGAAAGTGTACCGCAGCCGGAGATTGTTGGATACGGTGGCCGTATTGCGGGTGCCGAAGATTATATCGTCATCAGCATCAATGTCTACAAAACTTTCTGTGCCATGATCACTGCTCAGGTATAGTTCGTAACCGATTGAGAAATGATCGTTCACCGTTATCGTAGGAGCAATGGAACCATCGAAAAACGGATTGCCTGCTCCGGGTGCATCTCCATAGCCTGCGGAAACGCTGACCGAAATATTTTTCCGGTAATCAGAATTGATCCATGCGCTGCTGTAAGCGAAAGGGTTGTGATAGAATTTTCTGCCTTCCACCCTTGGTTCATAATAATCGTAATACCAGAATGGTTTGGAGTAGAGGCTGACGCCGCCGCTCCAGAAATTTTTAAAGGTGACATACATCCCGCCGTTTGTTTCCCATTCTTCATATACCAATGGCTTGACCAGTGTCTTATAATTAAGGCTGTACCAGCCACTGATGTTATAAAACGGCCCTTTCTTCAGCTCCTGGTTATTATAATTGAAGCCTGCACCATTCGTCATCTGGTTGTTATAGTACAAAATACCAAGGTCGTTCTGATCGTATTCATCGGTGATGAGTTCATGCCAGAACCATGGATTGAATTTGCCTTTTGTCTGATTCAGGCTGACCTGGTAATAACCTCCAGTCGCAGGCTTACTGCCTTCGTTAAACACCATGCTGAGGTTGCCGAATCCAACCGCTTCGAGTGAGTTAGCCTTATTCCGGATGTCATAGTGAATGGAACCGACATTGGCATCCGGCGCACTGCCGCTGCGCATCACGTTGGTATTTTCAAAACTGATCTTGGAATTGTTTTTCAGTGTCTGATCGAAAACGATGACGCTGTAATTGGACAATGGATTGGTTTCCACCGTTCGCACTTCACCCGTTTCTTCATTTTTTATTTCCGCATAAGTGACGCGTGTTACTGCATTCAGTATGCCGATACCTAATCCATGGTTGTTTCTGCCTGAAAATTTAGTGGCGTTATACAGTTTGGTTTCCGAAGGATTCCTGATAAGTGTTTCTCCTTCCTGTACATCGTTGCCGGCATCATAATAATGTAACGGCGTTCCGCCAATGCGCCTTGAATAAAAAAGTTGCGAGGTGTTGCCACGATTGTCCTGGTTGAACAGTTCGGTGCCTTCGGTAAAGAATGGTCTCTTTTCATCAAACTTGGTTTCAAACGGCGAGATGTTCAGCACCACATTATCAGATTGCACCTGCCCGAAATCGGGAATCAGCGTTGCATCCAGCGTAAAACTTTCATTCACACCATATTTCACATCCATGCCACCGCTCAGTAATTTATTGGAGGCGTACTCAGCAGGATCATAATTAACAGGTGTCACCTGGTAGCCGGCGGTGAAGTAGGGCGAGAAAGAAAGCCGCAGTGGCGGCTTAATATTCTCCAGCCCTTTTAGTTTTCCCCATTGATTAATGATACCTGCCACTTTTGGATCAACCGGACTCCATAAATCAAGTTCTCCTTCACGGGTAATGTTGCGGCCAAACTGCATGCCCCAGTCCTGCAAGGGCTTCGATGGAAAACGGATGGCGGAGTAGGGGATCTTCATTTCACAAACCCATCCGTCACTTTTTATGTCAACAGCACTTTGCCATACAGCGTCCCAGCTTACATCATGTGCATTGGAGGGTGAGCCTTTTTCATCCAGCTGCACACCGGCTGCCGTTACGAGGAAACGATAGCCATTTAACCCGTCATCATAAGTATCAAATCCCACAATAAAATTATCTGCCAGTGCATCTGTTGCATCACGTTGTGAAAGCTGTCGTTTGATCAGCGATGGCTGATTGTCATACATATAAGCGCCGATGTAAATGGCCTGGTCATCATAGGTAACCCGCACTTCTGTTTTTTGACTTTCGGGTTTTCCATACTCCGGAGAAAGAGTGATAAAGTTGGAAGCCGCCGGAATATTTTGCCAGCACGCATCATTCAGGTCACCATCAATCCTGGGGGCTGTCAATGAACGGATAGCATCCATCGACACTTTGTCGGCATGGGCAATGCCGGCAGAGCATATCAACCATAGCAGGAACAGGAATGATTTCATCTTGCTGACAGTAATGCTTGTTGATGGTATCAGGAAAAAAATACTGAAAGAGTAAACGGCATTGATGTGATGCGGTGTGCAAGGTAAGCGGGGCATGCGCCGCCGCAACATTTATTAGACCAAGCATAATTTTGCTTAGACCAATGCTGAAGCCACACAGCTGCGATCTGTCCGGAAAGCTTTACCGTAATGTTATTGAGTGGACATCCACCGGTTCATCTTGCTTTCCAGCACGGCTATCGGCAGGCAGCCGTCTTTGAGTATTTCATCATGAAATTTGCTCAGTGAAAACCTTTCACCCAGTTGTTGTTCCGCTTTTTTTCGGAGTTCCATTATTTTCAGCTGCCCGATTTTATAACCGAGCGCTTGTCCGGGTATGGCCATGTACCGTTCAATTTCTGCCGTGATATCCGCTTCCGACTCCGCTTCGTTTTCAAGCGAAAACTGTATCGCCTGTTCACGCGTCCAGCCTTTGGTATGGATGCCTGCATCAACAACCAGCCGTATGGCACGGTGCATCTCTTCACTCAGCATTCCAAAATACTGGTAGGGATCTTTATAGAGTCCTAACTCGCTGCCGAGTGATTCGGAATACAAGGCCCATCCTTCACCATAAGCGCCATACCAGATGAAGCGCCTGAAGTCAGGGAGATCTTTATTTTCCTGCTGAAGTGAAATCTGGTAGTGATGGCCGGGAATGGCTTCATGGAGAAAAAGATCTTCCATAGAGATATTGTTAAACTTGGCGGGATCAACGATAGGCACATAAAAAATGCCCGGCCTCGAGCCGTCAGCTGTTCCCTGGTTATATTCTGCACTGGCACTTGCTTCGCGGAACGCCTCTGTTTCTCTTACCTCAAATGGTGTTTTTGGAAAAACTGTAAACAGGTTGGCGAGATATGGTTTTTGCCTTTCTTCAATCGAACGGTATGCGGTAAGCACTTCTTCTTTGGTTTTGAAGGGCGTGAACTGTTTGTCGGTGTGCAGGAAACTGATGAAATCTTTCAGCTCACCTTTAAAGCCTGTTTCCTTCATTACCTTTTCCATTTCCGTCCTGATTCGCTTCACTTCACTTTGCCCGAGCGCAAAGACCTGATCGGCAGTCATATCAGTAGTTGTCCAGTACTTTATCAGGAATTGATAATACGCGTCTCCGCCTGGTATGGCGGAAATGCCGGCAGTGGTCCTGCATTGCGGCAGGTATTCATTCTTAAAGAAATCATGTAATTTTTGGTAAGAAGGATTAATCTGTTCGGTGATTGCCTTGCTGTATAACGCTGCTATCCGCTTGTTATCCTCATCAGTGAAATTCAATTCCTTCATCTTGATTACCGGCTGATAAAACAAGCTCGTCGTTACATCGGCAACGATAATGCTCTGCAGCTGAGGCAGTACGCGTTCGATCAGAATTTTCGGATACACTACTCCTCGTGCCATTCCCATTCGCATATTCCCGATAGCAGAATCGCACCAATGGGAAAATCCATCGATGCGTCCAAGCCAGTTTTCATAGTCTTTCACTGTTTTGAAAGGCTGGTTGCCGGTTCCCGAACCAAGCTGTCCCATGGTAAGCGGCAGGCTCCAAAACTGGTTGATCGGCATCAGGTCATCAGGGTATTGAAGCCTTTCCATTGATATGTTTAGTTCCCATTTCAATACATCATAACTCATCTGATCATTTTCTGAAAGCACGGAACGGTCATAAGCCTGCAATGAATCAAGATATTGCTGCAGCATCTGTTTTTCCCGGTTGCGGAATGCTTCCGTCATATCATTAGGCAGTTGATCGTTATACCGGTTGTCGCCGTTTTGTGTCGCCTCAAGCGGAGAAAGCTTAAGATGATCTTCATAGTATTGATGAAGCAAAGGAGCAAGCGATTGTTGGCTTGCGGTAGAGTCGCCGGATTTTTTATCGCCGGATGTGCACGATGCAATCAGGAATAGAAAAGCCATCAGGAGAGTTGATCTTATTGTCATATGCGTCGTGGAAGTTTGGTTCAAGTTACAGTTTCATTTGATTTGCAGGGAAGGGGAGAATGGTATAGTAAGTTCAATTGTCTGATGTATCACTGGCAGAAAATTATTCAGTGGGGTGAAGTATGATATTCCCGGCCACAAGGATTGCGGGAGCCGGCAGAAAAGAAAATCAAGTTGAATCGGTTACTTGCCATCATGATAAGAGGAAAAAGGGTGGACAGGTGAACAGCAATAGGCAACTCGTATAACCCAAACTACCCGGGCAAACAGTTAAACGGGGATTCTGCTTGCCGGGTAGTTTTCCAATCCAACCATGAGAACTAAATTTTTTTAAACTCGGGACGCAACAAGGCTTGTAGCAATTTCGGATGGTAAAGAAACAGCATGGCTTACTGGCTGTAAAATAATTTAGACCAACCCGCCATTTGAAAAGACCAATTAAAATTTTATTTGACAGTTAGCGGCAGATGAATAGCCGGATTTTTTCCAATGAAAACAGCTTGTCAGCATGACGGAAGATGGCTGCATGGAAATATCGTGCATAAGGTAAACCCATTGCCAGCGGGTGGGTGTATGACAGCTCCTTCTTTTGTCGATGGAATGACAGAATTTGTCTATAAATTTAATACTGCGGAATGGCAGCATGTAATTTACACCGGTGATGGAAAACGATGCTTCATATTATTGGCAGCAGTACAAATATCAATTGCAAAAGCCTGCGGTTTTAAGAGTGCTTATGCATGTTGGCTTTTGGCTATTCTGGCTCTTCCGCACTTTTTATGACATCATTTCGCTGTACGGATGGGGGCCGGGTGAATTGTTGTTTATGCTGGTGTACGCATCTACGCAGATTCCGATGATGTATTTCCATTTGTATGTGCTGGTGCCGGAGTTGTTGAATAAGCGGCGTTATGTCATCTATGCCATTTGCACGGTGGCGCTGGTATTCGCCTATTCCTATGTCAATTTTCAATTACTCACGCTTATTCCTGATGCCATATCCAGTGCCGGCCTGCATGATTATATAAGTCAGTTGAATTCCCAGTATGATATCATCGAAGGATTTTTTACTCTCGTCATTACTTACTCTATCAAATATGCCGGCCAGGTGCGCTCTACGCAAACCAGGCTGCTGCAGTTGCAGCGCGACAACCTTACGCTGGAACTCAATGCCCTCAAGGCGCAGATCAATCCTCATTTTCTCTTTAATACGCTGAATAATATTTATTCGCTGGCATTGCAAAAATCAGATAAAACGGCAGACATGGTGCTGCGGCTCAGTGATATGATGCGATATGTGCTTTACGAGTGTAATTCCGGCCCGGTACTGCTGGAGCGTGAAATGGAGTTTGTGAGCAACTATGTAGAACTGGAGCGCATCCGTCACGGCAAGCATGTATCTATTCAATATACGCAAACTGGTGAGGCGGGAGAGAAGACCATTGAGCCATTGTTGTTGATTCCGATAGTAGAGAATAGTTTCAAGCACGGTATCAATGCGCAAATGGCAAGTGGCTTTGTGGAGATACACCTCGATGTACAGGACGATGGCCTGGTGTTGTGTGTGGTGAACAGTGTACCACGCGGTGATACCATGATGCGGGAAAAAGGCGGTATAGGACTGGAGAATGTGCGAAAACGGCTCGAATTGATTTATCCGGGAAATCATTCGATGGAAATACAATCGCTTCATGACCGTTATAAGGTGACTCTTCAACTTAAATTTACTTAACCATGCTAAAATGCATTATTGTAGATGATGAACCACTGGCGCAGGAAGTGCTGGAAAACTACCTGCAGCGCATCGGCGGAGAAATGCACCTGGTCAAGAAATGCAGCAATGCGCTTGATGCCTTCCAGGCATTACACGATGAACGGATTGATCTGCTCTTCCTGGATATTCAGATGCCGGTGATTGATGGTTTGTCATTCCTGAAATCACTGAAAAATCCACCTTCCGTTATTCTCACCACCGCTTATCCCAATCATGCGCTGGAAGGTTACGACCTGGATGTGGTGGATTATCTTTTGAAGCCAATTTCTTTTGAACGTTTCCTGAAAGCGGTGAACAAAGTAATTGAGCAACGCAAAGCAGGTGACAATGGTGCAGGCAATGCTGATTTCATGTTTGTGAAAGTGGACAGCAAACTGATAAAAGTGAACTATGCCGATATTGTTTATATCGAAGGCATGAAGGATTACCTGAAGATATTTGTGAAGGAACGTCCGCTGGTTGTGCATCAGACCATGAAGAAGATTGAAGATTTGCTGCCGAAGAATAAATTTATCAGGGTGCACAAATCATATATTGTCGCTATCAGTGCGGTTAATTCTATCGTCGGGAATTTCATTGAGATCAACGGCAAAGAGATCCCGATAGGCGCAAACTATAAAGACCACCTGATCAAACTGGTTTTTAAAATGAATAGTTGATCCTTACTGAGGCAGACGTAAGTTCGCTCGTTTCTCTCGGTGCTCGCCGTTGTTGGTCTGGCTTCGCGCATAGCTTAACAAACCCCAATAAAGGCGATATTATTTCGAAAAAGATATAAGTCAAGCAGGTATATAAAACTATCCGCCCGCTTGCTGGATAGCAGAAGATTCATAAATGATATGCTTGTCTTCCTGTTCCGAAAACCGGATCATGGCTTTGGCGACGGTTCGCGCGGCGATCGGCCTGTATTTCCGTAAGCTGCCAATCATCAGCGGACTGATGAATGATGCCAGCGCGATGCCTGCTCGTTCAAGCAACCGGAATTCTTTGCGCTTTCCCACCAGGAAAGAAGGGCGCAGAATGGATAGTTGATTAAATGGAAGTGCTTGTAAGTCGCGTTCCATTTCACCTTTTGTTTTAAGGTAAAAATTGGAGGACGCTGCATTGGCACCAATGGACGAAATCACCATGAATTTCTTTACATGGTTCTCGGCAGCGATCCTGGCGATACGCACAACCAGGGTATGATCAATATTTTTGAAGGCAGCCTGTGACTTCGCCTTACGGATTGTAGTGCCCAGGCAGCAGAAGACGATATCGCCGCTTATATTGTTTGCCGCATCTTCGATAGTGTCAACATTGACAAGCAGGTTAGTGAACGCTGCGGGGGAATTCTTTACTTCAATTGGCTGCCTGGTAAAGGCAACAACGTGTATCTCCGGATCCTGTAGCAGCAACTGCAGCAGCTCACCGCCAATTAATCCTGTGCCGCCGAATAGGAGTATTTTTTTCATTTTATAAAGGAATGCTTCATGCTTGAAGGGTGGTTAACAGTATGGGGTGATTTTATCATCCTGCTGATTCCCTATTCACTGGTGAAAGGTAATGATGCAGCGCCATCACCGTTTGATCCGTTCTTCTAAACATTCAAGCAGCCATTTCCTTTCAGCGAGGTGCATACTTTTATTGAGTTCCTGTTTCAGCTTCAGAAGGCGCTTTTGCTCATGCGAGCCTGAATTCATCATTTTATACAGGAAGTTAATGAAGTTCTGGTTGTTTTTTTTGTGAACAACTGATATTTCCGAATTCCTGTGAATAAATACCCTGAAAGCATTCATCGCTGAGTCCAATGAATCCCATTCCTTCATTTCGTAAAACACCTGAATCAGCAGTTTCCTGCTGTCAATCTTGTAAAACACGTTATGATATTCCACCTGCTGCAGCAGCAGTAAAACGCGGTCATATTCTTTTTTATAAAAATGCAGCAGCGCCATGGAATAGTTGAAGGCATCATCGCGGATTTCCGGAGGGGTAATGCATTCCTTTTTGCCTTTGATGAACTGTTGGGCAAAGGCAGCTTTATTCATCCTGAGGCACAGGGTCATGAACGTTTTAACTTCACCGGAAGTAACTTCAGTGGCATCCAGCAGCCTTCTTTCCAGCAGCTTAAACAGTATTTCATAGTAGTCATCCAGCCCGGTATTGATTTGCCGGATGCAGTGGTTCTCCAGTACTTTGCTGAAGGTGGTTTGTTCATGCGGACTCAGTTGTTTTTTATGCTTTTGAAGCAACTCATGCAGTTTGCTGAATTGAATGTCAGGTGTTTCATTGCTCAATAACAGTACGCTGTAACTGTAACCAAGAATGACTGGGTTATCCGGAAATGTCTTCTTATCCAGGCTTTCTATGATTTCAGCAATAAAGAAATCATTCTCTTCATGCCGGTAAATAAAATTATTGCTAAGGCGGACACAATTCATTTTCAGCTTATTCAGAAAATAAAATGCCTCCAGGTTTTTGAAGAGATGTTTCAGTGTATAATCTTTCGACCGCTTTGCGTTGAAATTGCTTTTGAGCTGCTCAAGCCTGAACCGCAGGTAGAAATAGTGCTCATTGTGAATTTCGATTGCTTCCACTTTTTTTTCCGTTTCCGTAATTCGCTTAAGCGTTAGGTCATTGTTTTCCACTTTAACAAAATGTTCCAGTTGCAGCATATCCAGCTCCAGCGGTATAGACGCCACTACCTTGATCGCGATAAAAAACTGCACGGCTTTCAATACATCGCTTTGCAGCAGCCGTATCCTGGAATCGTTGTATGGTTCCTTCCTGAATAGTTTTTGAAAAACAATTTCTTTTTTTAATTCCGGCGAGGTAAAAGAGGGCGGGAAGGAGAGGATCAGTTGCAGCAGGGCTATCGCTTTTTCACTGAGCGGTACCATACCGGATTGCGCGAAAACATTTAATTCCGCCAGTTCGCGGCGCTGCAGGGTGCGCAGTGTTTTTATCAGTTTGGTTTCCAGCACGCTGCTCTGCAGTAGTTAAATGAAATTTCCAATCTCTAAAAATCTACGTTTTCCGGTACACTTCAAAAAAAATGTAATTAAAAAAATGGTTCATTCCATAACAACTTGCAGGTTAATTTGCGAAATTGAGGAAATTACCAATCACCAATCCGGTTAAAATGATGAAAAGAAAAAGTGTACTCGTCCTGTTGCTGTTGCAATGTGCCTTGTTGCTGTCTACGGCAACGGGTGTAAAAGCCCAAAACTGTCTGCCGCCACTTAAGCAGGTAATGTTGTTTGATCAGTCTGGCCAGTATTATGTGTACTGGAAACCTTCCACATCCGTTGGCATCATCTCTTATAAAGTGCAGGTGATGTGTGTCGGTTTGCCTGCCTGTTTATACACCATTACTGTAACGGATGCGAATGTGCTGCACATGAATGGCGGTTATCTTGGGGTTAAGGTTCCGCCGCTTCCGGTTCCATCCAGTACCGTGAAGCTGAGCATCTTTAACCCCGCCTGCCCTGAGCAGTTTACGCCTGCCTTTGTGTTGTCATTGGATATCATCACCGACAACCTTGATATCGCCACGGCATCCTGCGACAGTGATACCTGCAAGCTGGTGGTCAATAAATGGACGAAGCTCAAGAATCTCACAGATTACGCCAATGCAAAATGCGGTGGTGGCGGTGCCGGGGCTGCGGCATCTACGGTAACTGCTATTGACGCGCCCATTGATATACTACTGAGGAAGACCGCTGCCGGCAAATGGCAGATGAAGAGTGTTGATACCTTGCAATGCGATTCCTGTTATGTATTTAATTTCCAGGTTGCCTGCCCAAGTGGAGCTATTTACTATGTGCAGGATACCATCTGCTTCAATTACACAGGCCCTGATATTGGTTGCAGGGAATATGGCGGACTCAGTGAATTATCAGGTACCACGCTCTTTCCCAATCCGGCAAATGAGGAATGCACGCTCAGGATAGCCGGCAGTGAAGATGCAATGGTAACAGTTGCACTGTACAATGAGCTTGGAAGGCTTGTACGGGTAGTCGCCAGTAATACGGTGCTGGAAGAAGGCATGAATGATCTTTCATTCTCAGTCGCAGACCTTTCATCCGGTCTTTATATAGTAGAACTTCGCATGAACAATGAAGTGAAAAGAATGAAGCTGCTTAAATTCTGATCAGCTCCTCTTATGGCAATTGAATGCCTCCGCAACCCGGAGGCATTCTTGTTTTATCAAATGCCATACTGCAAGAACTTGGCAGGCCGTGAAATCCGGGCTAACGGTGAATTTGAAAGCTACATCTGCCTCATTTGTAATTGCAGGAGGGTCAGGTGCCGCTGTAATTTTTGGTTCATCAAACGGCGGAAGCTGAAAAGCCGGAACAGAGTAAGCATTCATTTTTAAAATCAACAGAATCATGAAAAAATTTTATCCCATTCAGGTGTTGATTACCTGTTTAGTAACGATAATCAGCACGACGGTGCTTCCTGCACAAACATTCCAGAATACTTTTTTATGCCCACAGGCTCCGATAACTATGTTGCCGGAGTAGCGGTCAGCAACGACTACTGGGTAATTGGAAACACCAACAGTTTTGCACCTTCTGCCGGAACAGAACACATCCTGTTTTCAAGGTACACCGGCGCCACCGGCGCTTCAGCCTGGGATCGCAAGTATTATGATGGTGCCAATACATCCGTTTCTTATACGGCCACCGATATACAGGCTGGCTATGGTAACCTGACGCCATCACCATCTGTGGGACCCATGCCCTGCACGGTAACAGCCTGCCCGGCGATAGGTACCACGGTGAATGCGGTAGGCATACCTAAATCGAAAAATTACTTTTATGTAAGCGGCTATTATAAAGATCCGGTTTTTGCGGTGAGGAGGCCTTTAATGATCAAGTATGACAACAATGGGAATATCCTGTGGGTGCGAACGAATTTGTTTGCTGCTGGTAATATCTATGATGAGATCGGCATATCGGTTGAATCATGCCCCAACGGAGATATGATGATGGTTTCATCTGTCACCAATCCAAATACCGGCCTCACCTTTCCGGCAATCACCCGCATTGATATCAATGGTGTCCTGATGTGGAGGTATTTTTACAATCCGGTCACTTTTCAACCTCTCGTTAATTTCATCCCGCGGCAATCCTGCGTATTTCGGGAGTTTGTGAATGGAAATGTCAACGACCCGATAGGTATCGTAGTGACCGGAGAGCGTACCGTTCCGGGTGCCATTGGTTCCACTCATTTCGTGATGCGCGTCCGTTATGATGGCTTGATGATATGGAAAATGGAATATCCGCTGGTTGCCCCTAATGGAGCAGTAACCACGAGCGCCGCCTGGGATATTATGTTTGAAGATGAAGCCGTTGGGGTAGCCGGCGTGGTGGATAATTTTGTCTTAACCGGACTGGCCAATGCAGTGGGCATTGGTGCTACGCCAGGCTGTCTGGGTTTCCTTTCCAGGGTGAGCGCGACAACCGGCGCATTCGTAAATGCACATCGCTTTGGTGTAATCGGTACCACATTTCCACCTGCTCCGATTACCTATGGACAGGGCATTTACCAATCAAGAACCTCTACCAAGAATGTCGTTATCACCGGTGGAGTGGATGATCCAAACACCGGTATTTTCTCTGACACGTACCTCCTGGAGATGAACATTACCAACGGAAAGATGACCAATGCGCATCATTATACATTAACCACCCCTAATTTCCCGCGCACGGAGAGCGTTGTTTCGGTGGGATCCGGTTATCCTACCACAGGCTACTTCATCAGTACCAACGCATCCTCTACGGCCACTTTAACCGACGGTCATGTGATAAAAACGAATGATTTTGGAATGGTGAATGCCGCCACTTGTCATTCAGACACCCTGAAACTCTCTTTTGACACGGTAAAATCAAATCCTATTCAATATTGCACCGACCAGGTTTGCGATAATATTACGCAGCATCAGCTGGTGATGAAGAAAAAAACAGCCCAGCACTCCCTTTGCTTCTCACCTTTGAAACTGGCAGATGGCATGGAATCGTTACCGGAACTGGGTGAAGGGGAAGTCGGCATTTACCCGAATCCCGTGAGCAATGATGCCGCCATACAAGTATTGTTTACCACCCATGATGCCGCCAATTATACTATTAAGCTGATTGACATCAATGGAAGGATCATGGAAAACCTGAGCCGGTATTTTGAGGCCGGAGATCAGCAGGTGGAACTCGAAACCTCCGGGCTTCCTGTTGGAATATTCTTCATTTCCATTTCCGATGGCAGCCACAGTGTTTCTGCTAAATTTATCAAGATCAAATAGTAACATCTAAATCATCTTTTCAGAAAACCGTTCCCGCTCAGCAGGAACGGTTTTCTGCTTTTCACCGCTTGCTGCATTATACAGGACTTGGTGATAGACTTCTGGTAAAATATTTTACCGTGATGCTTACCTGTTGCATTAGCTATCCGCTTTTCATCCGTATTACTAAAGCCTCTTGCGGCTCGCCCGCAGCATGTCGGGGAAATTTTATGATACACCAGCGATTGCGAACGCTGCTGTTGTTTGGCGAAAATGATAGCTTGAAATGTATCACCCTCCATTGACAAGAATTCTTTCCTAAACTTATTACCTTGGCGACTGATACAAGTTGAATCTGAAGCATAAATTAGAACCATCAATACCACTTCCACTATGTCGTCATTATCATGTAATCAATCAGCAGGCAGAACCCTTCGATCCGTTGTTCTGACGGTCGTTTTCGTATTCGCCCTGCAATCAGCATCACAAGGGCAGGTGTTGATTACCTTGCTCCTGGGAGATAAGTTAAATTCTGATAAACTGGAGTTCGGTCTTGCCGGTGGAGTGGATTTTTTGAATATGAGCAACACACCGGATGCAAAAATGCTTACCGACTGGAATCTCGGTTTTTACTTTGATTTTAAGCTGGATCAAAAACTCTTCCTGCATACCGGTGTGCGTGTGAAATCAAAAATGGGAACAGGTTCACTGGAGCCTTATTCGCTGAATAATATAGTGCTCGACAGCGCTTTTTATGGCGGTAATGTTGACCGGAAGATCAATTACTTTAATGTGCCGGTGTTGATCCGTTACCGCCTGGTAGACTACCTGCATGTGGAAGGCGGCATTCAATTAGGCTTGCGTTATACCGCATTCGACAAGTTTAGCAATACCATTGTTGATGAAGATGATCTTCAGTTTACAAACAGTATTGCGGATGATTTGGCGCGTTTAGATGCCGGTGCACAGGCAGGCATCGGTTATAAACTGAAGAAAGGAACCGGAATGACCATCAGTGCGGATTACTATTATGGTTTCGTTGATGTGAACAAGGTGTTAGAGGGCAGTCAGCTCAATTCCGCCATTTATCTTGACTTAAGTATTCCCATCGGCCGGGCAAAAGCTGCGAAAAAGGAAGCTGAGAAGGCAGAAAAACAACAAGAAGAATCAAAATAAATTGGCCGGCCTATCGGCAGGGTATCAATCAATGCCGGGCTGGTTAGCTCTGTATTTCAACAGAAAATTTCAGGATTTTCGACTTTCAGGATATTCTCCTTTATCCGCAGAATTCAGTTATTTAGTCGCTTATATGCTTTCTTTTCAGCCAAAATTTCCGATTTAATGGGAAATGTCAGCATGGCGGGATATTTGACAACCTGCGCCGTGTTATTCTCTAAGCATTTCTATGTCCCGTGAGCGCGGTTTTATTAATTTGAAAATCCGAAGTGCGGGTAGTTGTAATTTTGTAGTTATTGAATGTTTATGTGAGTTGGTTTGAATAATTCATTGACTGAAACCTAAAAATTATGATGAACGATTTGAAGTTAAGATTTGATATGCAGGGTATGGAAGAAGACATTGAATTTATGCCATTGATAACACTGGAAGAAGAAGGGGATGGCAAGAAAGATGTGTTTGCCGATGTGATTCCTGTTTTGCCATTGCGTAATACGGTATTATTTCCCGGTGTGGTTATTCCCATCACGGTGGGCCGCGACAAGTCAATTAGAGCGGTACGGGATGCTTATGCGGCAGACCGGTTTATTGGGGTAATTGCACAGATGGATGCCACAGTGGAAGAGCCGGAATTCAAAGACTTGCACAAAGTGGGCACCATGGCAAGGATCCTGAAAATGCTGAAAATGCCGGATGGCAGCACGACAGCGATTATACAGGGAAAGGTGCGTTTCTCCATTCGTGAATTCGTAACAGCCGATCCCTATTTTAAAGCCTCTATAGATGTGCTGAATGACATTCCGTATCCGGAGGATAAGCAGTTTGAAGCCATGGTTTCATCACTGAAGGAAATGGCCGGAAATATTATCAAGCTTTCCCCCAACATCCCGACAGAGGCCAGCATCATGTTGCGCAATATTGATTCTCCTTCTTTCCTGATCAATTTCATTGCTAACAACTTATCAATTGAGTTGAAGGAAAAGCAAAAGGTGCTCGAGATCAACGACCTGAAAGAGCGCGCGCAAGCCGTGCTCATTCAGCTGGAATCGGAGATCAGGTGCTTGAACTGAAAAAGCAGATACAGAGCAAGGTGCGTTCTGATATTGAAAAGCAACAGAAAGATTACTTCCTGCAGCAGCAGTTGAAAACCATTCAGGAAGAGTTGGGAAGTGCTGATTCCATTGAAAAGGAAATTCAAAACCTGCGTGACAGAGCTTCCAAAAAGAAATGGTCGAAAGCGGTGGCAGATCATTTTGAAAAAGGAGGTAAGCAAACTGCAGCGCATGAATCCGGCCGCCGCCGAACACTCTGTGATTCTCAACTACGTGGAACTATTACTGGAGCTGCCGTGGAATGTTTACACCAAGGATAAATTTGATCTGAAACGGGCGAAGAAGATCCTCGAGCAGGACCATTATGGCCTTGAAAAAAGTGAAAGACCGTATATTGGAGTACCTGGCTGTGCTGAAAGGTGGACTCCTGAAGTCCCCATACTTTGTTTCGCCGGTCCTCCGGGTGTAGGCAAAACTTCACTCGGCAAATCTATCGCGAAAGCATTGAACAGGAAATATGTCCGCATGTCGCTCGGTGGTTTGCACGATGAGGCGGAAATACGCGGACATCGGAAAACCTATATTGGCGCGATGCCTGGAAGGATTATTCAGTCGCTCAAAAAGGCGCAGACATCGAATCCTGTTTTTGTGCTGGATGAAATAGATAAAGTGGGCGCCGACTTCCGCGGCGATCCTTCTTCAGCGTTGCTGGAAGTGCTGGATCCGGAGCAGAATAATTCCTTCTACGATCAATACGTGGAAATGGAATACGACCTCTCTAAAGTATTGTTTATTGCCACGGCTAATTCACTCGCCACCATTCAGCCTGCCTTACGCGACCGGATGGAAATCATTGACATCAGTGGATACAGTGTGGAAGAAAAAATTGAAATCGCCGAACGTCACCTGATTCCCAAACAACTGGAGGCGCATGGCTTGAAGCATAAGCATGTGCGTTTTTCAAAACAGGTTATTCAAAAAATTATTGAAGACTATACACGTGAATCAGGCGTACGCGAACTCGACCGTAAACTGGCCGGTGTCATGCGTTCTGTTGCAAAGGATGTAGCCCTGAACGAAAAGAGAAGCGCTGACCTCACCGTGGCGGATATTCAGCGCATCCTGGGCATAAAAAGATTTGATGCGGAAATGTACCAGGAAGAAAACCCTCCGGGTGTAGCCATTGGCCTGGCATGGACCTATGTAGGTGGTGAGATACTGTATGTTGAAACGGCATTGAGCAAAGGCAAAGGCAACCTGAAACTGACCGGCAACCTGGGTGATGTGATGAAGGAATCAGCGTCCACTGCACTCACTTTTATTAAAGCCCATGCGGATAAAATAGGGATCAGGCAGGAAGACTTTGAGAAGAAGGATGTTCATATTCACGTGCCGGAAGGAGCGATTCCCAAAGATGGCCCTTCCGCCGGCGTTACGATGCTGAGCGCCATTGCATCGGCGTATAGCGGCCGCAAGGTGAAGAAGTACCTGGCCATGACCGGAGAGATCACGCTGCGGGGCAAAGTATTGCCGGTGGGTGGCATTAAAGAAAAGATACTGGCAGCGAAGCGTGCAGGCATGAAAGAAATCATGCTCTGCAAGATGAATGAAAAGGATATTTCAGAAATCAATCCTGAATTCATCAAAGGCATCACGTTCCATTACGTGGATGACATGATGCAAGTACTGGATGTGGCACTTACCCAATAACCAACATCCGCCATCAACGCTGGTATTTCTCAAACAGCTCTTTGCTGAAAGGCATATTGAGCTGTAGCCATACCACCCGCGCATAACGGAAATATAACGGGAATCCGACAATCAGCAGTACGGCATTGCCTATTACCAGCAATGGCAGATTCCATCCTGAAAGGATGCCCAGCAGCACTACGCTGACCGCTGACGCTATGACCGTGATCACATAAGCCATATACATCGATCCCCAGTAAAAACCGGTCTCCGGGAAAAATGAAATGCCGCATACGGGGCAATGGCTCGGCATATTGCTGATATCATGCAAGGCATACGGATTTTTATTGACGAACATGTTTCCATGGTGGCAGTGAGGGCATTTCGCATGGGTAAATGCATACCAGTGGTTTTCTTTGTCCCGCGTCTTGCTCATTTCATTCATACTTGCTGATTATCCTGCAAAACAACAAAATTTCAAGGGCATTGAAAATTGGATATTGAATACTATAAATAGAACTCTTCTTTTAGCGCAGGCATTCATCATCCGTGCTCAACCCCGCTGGAGCGATTTACCGTTGGCGCGGATTTGTAATCAATGTCAACTGAGTTGAGGGATTTTTAATCCCGCATCCTTGCAATATCCCGGTTAATGTTTATATTTCATTTCTATTGTATAGGATATGACCGGTGAAGAAATAAAACAGCGGCTGCAGGAAAAGGGCATTACACCCACCACCTTCCAAAAGGGCAATGAGAAACGGGTGCTGCTCAGCTTCGTTCCCAATGAGCATACCGGTGAAGCAATCAAAAGCATAAAAGGCCGGGAATGGTCGAATACCCTGAACGGCTGGCATATCGCAGCGGATAAAAAGTTATTGGAGCAACTGATTGTGTTATTGCAGGCAGATGATAAAAAGCAAGCTGCACAGCATACTCCTCATCTCGTGGACTTCCTCCGGCAGCTAAAGCTGAGCGGATACAGTCCCAATACCATTCAATGCTATAAAAACAACTTCCTGATTTTCGCAAGCTACTTTGCCGGCGGGCAGTTAGCAGCCCTGACAAAGGTACAGATTGAGGAATTCCTTGAACAGAGTCAGCAGGCGCGACAATACAGCGCCTCAGCCATGAATGTGATGGTGAATGCCATCAAATTCTTTTATGAAAAAGTGTTGAAGCACCCACGGGCTGTCTACCAGTTGCCGCGCGTGAAGAAACCGGCTCAGCTTCCGGCTGTCTTCGGCGAATCGGAAGTAAGGAAGATACTGGAAGCGGCCGGTAACCTGAAACACCGCAGCATGCTTTGCCTGGCCTATGCCGGCGGATTACGGGTGAGTGAAGTGGTGCAGCTAAAGCTGACCGACATTGACTCGTCGCGTATGGTCATCAAAATTAGGGAGGCGAAAGGAAAAAAGGACAGGCAGGTAATGCTCAGTGAAAAATTGCTTATTTTATTACGCGAATATTTTAAGGAGTATAAGCCGGTGACCTGGCTGTTTGAAGGGCAGCGGGGCGAACAATACAGCAAGCGCAGTGTGCAGCTGGTGGTAAGCCATGCCAAGCAGAAGGCGGGCGTGAAGAAGAAGGGATCGGTTCATGCGCTGAGGCACAGTTTCGCCACACACCTGATGGAAGGCGGAACAGACATCATGTCCATTAAAGAATTGC
>JBGAWA010000159.1:0-6990 GCA_044227805.1 Chitinophagales bacterium
AACCCTTCTTGTCGTGGAATCACATAGAGGTTAACCGGAATATTCATCTTCCCTGATTTAAAAGTTTTTCCGGCGGCAATCATCAGTCCGGAATTGATAGCAGGATCGCCATCAGGCGACGGATAACTGATGTCAACAGAACCGTTGTTGCCGGATGAATCAGGCACTGTCATGTTTGCTTTTCTAACAATGGTGAAGATGGGCCCAATACCGAACTCCAAACCATACCTGTTATATCGGTAGCCAATCAGCAGTGTAGCGCTTGGAAAGATTTTGCCTTTATCAATGCCCCCTACATTGAGGTAATATTCAAACAATGCCTGTGAATAGCCCGAATTGATAAACTGTGTTTCAAACTGCCAGCCGAAGTTCCACATGAAAGGCACCTTTCCCCAGCCATATCCACCAACTTCTTTTGGCAACTGGTAGGCTTTTCCAAGATCACCGGTAAAAAAAGTCAACCCTGTCCTTGGGCCGCTCAGATTCACCTTGTCGTCATCCGGATTGTTAACCGCATTTTCATAATTGCTTTGCTCGGTGAGTGACTTCAGCAATTCATGGTTGACCGGTAGTCCCAGCATAGTCTCCATGGTGATACTGATCATCTGTTCAGCATTCGAAGGAAGGAGCAGGTACTCCATCGTTGAAGCATACCTGATGTCAGCTGTAGCAGCATCAATGATGCGCAAGGAGACAACTATTTTATTCGGAAAAGTTTCTACCTCACCGGTTAGCACATTGTCGGATCCTGCCGCTCTTCCGGCTGCAGCAAGGCATTCTCTCCCCCGGCAGGTCTTAATATCTATTCCTGCTTTCACAAGTGCATCTGCCACATCATATTTATTCATAACATTAAACCGTCCCGTTTTTTCAATCTCGACGCGGGTTAAATCAACTACCGTGGCGGAATCCAGCGATATGCCATGCGATTCAATATGCAATACAGCAATCGCCTGTTTTACCTGCTGTGCTTTTGTTCGTGCAGTAATGAAAAACAAGACAATAACCATTACTGCCATCAACCGAAATATGTTTTTCATAGCTTTAAGATTTTGATGAACGGAAGGAGCACTTTCATACATCAAAGTTCCTGTTCAGTGACGGTACCACCTAACTGATAAACGATACGCGATAAATTGGCTAAGCAAAAACTGAAACTTGTAAGGCTGACAAAGGGGTTTTCTGAACCGTTGAAATAAAAACCGCAATCAGCGGAAGCGATTTGCATTTTCTGCAAAATTTATTGGAGAGGCAAACCTGTTTTTTGCTGATATTACCAGAATTTAATGCCCGAACAATAATCCGGTCGCCGGAGCCTGAACGCATAGCAGCTTTACAGGATGATATCTCAGTGTTGCAAAACAACCGATTACCAGCTTTACTGCCTGTCATTGTCTACAGGTTCAGGCATACCCTATAATTATATGAACCATTCTCCGGCATTTTAAAAGATCGCGCATGTGCCGATGAAGTCCTTTCCGGCCTACCAACCGCGTTACTTCCATGGTTTTCACCTTAATCTGTTTAATATTATTGCGCTTACATTAAATAATATATCATCATCTCAACCCGGGTTTTTCAATAAAAAATCCGGGTTTTACTTTCTGCAAAGGCGGTTTCAGCGAAGCTTTGCCGGCGGAAAGTGTATGCGAAGTGGTAAAAAACTTCTATTATCTTCAACTCCGATATACAGCACCAAATAAGATTGCAAGAGCAGGCTTGCAGCAAACACCGGGGATAGATGGAATACGTAAATCAAAATCTTCTTTTCGAAAGAATAAAGCAGAGATGAATTAGCCGACCTTTTTGGGAATCAGCAATGACAGCGTCTATCGAAGGGGAAACGGCATTAACATTTGAAGAGGCGCTCGTATTGACGAGGCCATTTTGGAATTTCGGTGGATGATTTTTTCTATTGGCGGAAAACGACAGTATACTATTTGGCCGGTCTACCTTCAGAGGGCAAGAATCAGATTTGAAGCCTACCTGGATAAAACAAATCAATACCTGCGCGCATTTAGCGGGGCAAAAACCAAAAGCGGTTTTTTGCGTAAGACATCGATATTTTACTTTTTCCAGTTTCCCGAATTTGCTGAATTCAAGTTACTTTCTGGCTGAAGACCATGCGTGCAGAATGAAGCGATACAATCCGCAAAATTCGATTTCGGCATTGTTCCGGATGCCCTGCTTAAAGGCGATCGGCATTGCCAGGCTCTACTTTTCTCCATTCCAACCGCGGGTTGTGGAATGACGATACCGTAATGCCGCACTGAGGCAAATCAGGTATTTCCATGAAGCCGGTTGGATGGCAAATGAAAACATCATGACAAAATTATGTGATCAGCTGACTGAAATGTTTGAAATGATATCGCTGCAGGCCGAGCAATTCAGAATTCTGGAACGGCCAGCCTGTTAAGCCGGAAGTTGCTTATGATATGTATTATAATAGACCTGACAGTACTCGACAACACCATTCTTTTCAAATCGGAAAATTCAGCGCTTGCCATGATCGGTTATAATTCCATGGATTACCTTTTCACCTCACATGCTGGCTTTGTGCGGAGAATGTGCCGCAGAAACAGGCGATGAAAGATATCAAGATCAGCGGCACCGGAGAAAAAGAAAGGATTAAATTTTTCAACAGGATTTATGAACAGATTAGTGGTTTGAGAGCAGTAGTTGTGCCAGTAGAACACCCTATTTTATTCCTGCTATCTTGAAAATATTTATTGCTGCAAAAACTTTTGACCATTGGAATTATTACCTGCATTTTGCGGTGTAAAACAGCAACAGGATTGATCCCGATGCAGCGAAGCGAGTTACCAATTGAAAAATCCGAATTGTTAAGATTGCTGCAGCAAGAGAAAATGGTTCTAATCCATGATAAATCTCAATTAACATTCAACAGCAAAAGGCTCTTTTCATCTCTTCACACCAAAAATTACAGTCATGTTCATCGTCGCCCACTTGCGATTATAGGAATCGTGCCGGTTTGTTTGCAAACCAATGATAGGACCCGCACGCTGCGCGGATTGTAAAAGTTATTGCCTTTTGTGATGTTGGCGGTTGGTCTTGCCTTCTCTATCGTTCCAGATTGAAGCAGGCGAAGTAGGTGTGCCTACGTTGTTTTGGGAAAGTCAGCGGCCGTGTGCTGAGCAGCGAACAAATTTCGTCAACCCGTTTGTGGTGGTAAAGAAATTTGATATCCGTACACAGAATTATACGATGGCCGGTTCGTACGATGAAGGAGACCGCGTGGGCGAAGACGCCATGCGTGTTTTAACTTCAGATGGATTAGAACTGGTGCTGGACGTTTCTGTTTTGTATCGTGTGATGCCGGCGGAGACGCCCAAAATCCTGACCACCATCGGCGAGAGCTATGAAGATGTAATCGTGCGGCCGATTGCCCGCACCAAAATCCGCGACAATGCCACCAGCTACACAGCGATTGACCTGTACTCCATCAAACGCGAAGAGTTTCAGCAGAAGGTTTTCACAAGCATCGAAAAGGAATTCAAGACACGCGGCATGGAGCTGGAACAATTGCTGGTTCTGTATCACGCTCACACGAATCGGTGAAACCTCTATCAGATCAAAGATTCAGGCAGAGCAGGAAGCGCAAAAATGGAATTTGTGCTGCAGAAAGAAAAGCAGGAAGCGGAACGCAAACGCGTGGAAGCACAAGGTATCGCTGACTATCAGCGCATCGTGGAAACCAGACCTTAACCAGTAATCAACTGCAATATGAAATGATTAAGGCTTATAAAAGAGCTTGCACTCTCTGCCAATGGCAAAGTGCTGATCATGGAGTGATATGAAAGGCGGTGTACCAATTATTATCGACGTCGGCAGCCGGTTACATCCTGCCAGGTTCATTCGCTTCCTGCAATGGTTTTGTAGTATGCTTTCCTTTTGGCGGTTGCGGTGGTGAAGCCATACCCGCAGTCACATTACCGAATCAATAGAATACTGTTCCTCCATGATTTTTGCGATAAACCCACATCAGGTTCATGATTGTGTGAGCAAGTACATGACTGTTCCTCCATGATTTTTGCGATTAAACCCACATTTGCGACAAGGGTTTAACTTACGACGCAGCAATGCTTAGGGTTTGCGAAACATTTTCTTTTCTTGAAAAATGAGCGACCTTAGCGGTGCTGAGTCGTAGCGAAGCAGGTTTTCTACTGAAAAATCCGGGTTAAAAATCATGAATGAATCGAGTCCGTCATTTTCAGTCATACATCGCTACTGCATTTTTGTCCTATTTTTGCCGCTACATTATTGATATAAATTAAAATGGAAACGAAAGGCTACTCGCCAGAGCAACTGGCGAAAATTGTAAAGGGTAAACTCATTCAGAAAGCAGCCGATAATTATGTTGAACATATAGTGCTGGACAGCCGGAAGGTGAACTATTCGGCACATGCGGTTTTTTTCGCGCTGAAAGGTATACGCAGGGACGGGCACCAATACATCACCGAACTTTATCAGAAAGGTATTCGCAATTTTATCGTGAGCGAACAGCCGGAAGAAGGTTCCGTTGCGGAAGCAAATATTATCAAAGTAAAAGATACTGTGCAGGCCCTGCAACTGCTGGCCGCCAACCACCGCAGCGGGTTCACGATACCGGTAATCGGCGTAACCGGCAGCAACGGAAAAACCATTGTGAAAGAGTGGCTCTACCAGCTGCTCCAACCGGATTATAATATCATCCGGAGCCCTAAGAGTTACAACTCACAGATTGGCGTTCCGCTGTCGGTATGGCAAATGAATCCGATGCATGAGCTGGCCATCTTTGAAGCAGGCATCTCCCAACCGGATGAAATGCAAAACCTGCAAAAAATCATTCAACCAACCATTGGCATCTTCACCAATATTGGCAAAGCGCATGGTGAAGGATTCCTGAACATACGACAGAAGATAAATGAGAAGCTCAAACTTTTTATTCATGCCGATATCATCATTTTTTGCCGCGACTATCTCGATATCAATGAATGCCTGATGACTGCCAAGGCACAAATGAAAAAAGCGGATCCTGATTTTGAAGGGTTGAAAACATTTACCTGGTCAAAAAATAACCTGGATGCCGATGTGCAGGTGAAAAGCATTGTTAAAAATACCGGCCTCACGCACCTGGTGCTCGAACAGAAAGGAGAAGCCTATTCTTTTTCCATTCCGTTTATGGATGATGCGTCCATTGAAAATGCGGTACACTGCTGGATGCTGATGCATTATCTCGGAGTTGCCCCTGCCATCATTGCTCACCGCATGCTCGACCTAAACCGTGTGGCGATGAGGCTGGAGATGAATGATGCCATCAATAACTGCTCGCTGATCAACGATAGTTATAACTCTGATTTGAATTCATTAGCCATCGCATTAGACTTTTTGGATCAGCAGAAACAACATGAAAAAAAGACACTGATACTTTCTGACATCCTGGAAAGCGGCATGCCGGATGAAAAACTGTACCGTGACGTCAGTCAACTGGTACTATCCAAAGGTGTTGACCGCCTGATTGGTATTGGCGAAAACATCTCGAAGCAACAGGGGTTATTCACCGGAAACCATCGGCTCACGGCAGCCTTCTATCCTTCCACAGAATCTTTTCTGCAATTATTTTCAGGCGATCAGTTTGGTGATGAAACCATCCTGCTCAAAGGCGCCCGCCCTTTTGCATTCGAACGTATCGGCAAGCGACTGGAGCAAAAAGCCCATGAGACCATTCTGGAGATTGACCTGAATGCCCTGCTGCATAACCTTTCGGTGTTCCAGGGACTGCTGAAACCGGAAACAAAGATTATGGTGATGGTGAAAGCGTTTTCATACGGCAGCGGCAGTTTTGAAGTGGCGAATGCCTTGCAATTTCATAAATCGGATTACCTCGCCGTAGCCTATGCAGATGAAGGTGTGGAGCTTCGAAAAGCCGGCATCACCATGCCCATCATGGTCATGAATCCGGAGCAAAAGAGTTTTGACGCCATCATTCAGTATCAGCTCGAACCGGAACTTTACAGTATCCGGTTACTGAAACAATTTATTCATGCTGTTACACTGTCGCAGGATAAAATGAAAGAAGGCTATCCGGTGCACTTTGAACTGGAAACAGGCATGAACCGCCTTGGCCTGAATGCGGCCGACCTGGATGAAGTGTACAGCCTGCTGGCTGCCGATGCGCCACTTCGCGTGCGTACCATCTTCACCCATCTTGCCGGAAGCGAAGATCCCTCGCTTGATGAATACTCGCGCATGCAAATTCACCGGTTCAGCATGATGAGTGAATCCATCATCCGGCAGCTCCGCTATCCTGTGTGGCGCCATGTATTGAACTCGGCAGGCATCTCGAGGTTTCCAGATGCACAGTTTGAGATGGTCCGCCTGGGAATAGGGCTTTATGGTATTGACACCACCGACAAGGTGCAGCAGCAACTGAAGAATGTAAGCACACTCAAAACAACGATCTCGCAGATAAAGAAGATCAGTGCAGGCGAAACTGTAGGATACGGCCGAATGGGCATCGCTTCCGGCGACATGACCATTGCCACCGTTGGCATCGGCTATGCGGATGGCCTCGACAGAAGCCTGAGCCGCGGAGCCGGCAAGATGCTGGTGCGGGGCAAACTGGCGCCCGTAATCGGAAACATCAACATGGATATGACCATGCTTGATATCACCGGTATCACAGATGCGGAAGAAGGAGATGAAGTGATTGTATTCGGTGAAGCCCTGCCTGTTCAGCAACTGGCACAGTGGGCGCATACTATTCCATATGAAGTGCTAAGCACTATTTCAAGAAGGGTGAAGCGCGTATATTACCAGGAGTAATCGCTGAATGATTTTCAAGCCATCATTAACCCGGATTTTTCAGTGGAAAAATCCCGCTTCGCTGCGACTCATATCTTTGTTAATTAATTAAAACTGAAACTAAAGTTGGCAAGCTGAACTACGACTAAGCACGTTTACACGATGCTGATTCTAAGGAATCGCCAG
>JBGAWA010000030.1:0-38325 GCA_044227805.1 Chitinophagales bacterium
AGTCCATCATCAGCAGTGCCGTTGCAGTTGTCATCAATACCATTACAGCTTTCAAAAATGGCGGGATTGATAAGCGAATTATTGTCATCACAATCCGTATTTACGACTGCATAACCTGCTCCGGGATTATTGCAAAGCGAAGTTCCGCCGTCATTGAGATCACCAAAACCGTCATGATCGAGATCGGCGTAATAAGTGGTGAAAACAAGTCCGTCATCCGCTGTGCCATTGCAGTTATCATCAATGCCATTGCAGATTTCTGCGGCGCCGGGATTGATGGAATTATTCCCATCATTGCAATCGGTATTGTTAGCGACATGACCGGCTCCGGGATTACTGCAAAGAGAGACTCCGGCATCCAGGATATTTCCGAATCCGTCAATATCGGCATCCGTATAGTAATTGATGAAGATCAGTCCTTCATCTGTATTTCCATTGCAATTGTCGTCAATTCCATTGCAACTCTCAGCCGCAGCAGGATTAATCATTGCATTTAAATCATAACAATCAAAATTATTGGTGACAAAGCCGGCGCCGGGATCAGCGCACAAACTGTTACCCGTTGCGAACATATTTCCAAAACTGTCGTTATCCTGGTCTGCGTAATAAATGAAGAATATCAATCCATCATCAGCAATTCCATTACAATTGTCATCAAGGGCATTGCAGCTTTCAGGCGTAGAGGGATTAATGAATGCATTAGCATCATTACAATCGGAATTATTGACGGAGAATCCAATGCCGGGACTGTTACACAATGAGACTCCGGGATCTGAAACAGCACCAAAACCATCATTGTCGACATCGGCATAATAGGTTATGAAAATAACTCCATCATCAATCGAACCATTGCAATTGTCATCGGTTGCATTACAGCTTTCACTTGCTGAGGGATTGATGGCCGCATTGTCATCATTGCAATCAAGCTGATTGATTGAAAAACCGGAACCAGGATCGGCACAAAGTGAATTTCCCGGGTCACTAATATTTCCATAACTGTCATGATCCTGATCAATATAATAAGTAGTGAATGTCAATCCATCATCGGCTGTTCCATCGCAGTTGTCATCAATGCCATTGCAGCTTTCTGTGACAGCAGGATTAACCAAAGCATTGTCATCATTGCAATCAAGCTGATTGATTGAAAAACCGGAACCAGGATCGGCACAAAGTGAATTTCCCGGGTCACTTATATTTCCATAACTGTCTTGATCCTGATCAATATAATAGGTGGTGAAAGACAATCCATCGTCGGCTGTTCCATCGCAGTTATCATCAATGCCATTGCAGCTTTCTGTGACAGCAGGATTAACCAAAGCGTTGTCATCATTGCAATCAAACTGATTGATTGAAAAACCGGAACCCGGATCGGCACAAAGTGAATTTCCCGGATCACTAATATTTCCATAACTGTCTTGATCCTGATCAGCATAATAGGTAATAAAAGTCAGGCCTTCATCACTAAATCCATTACAATTATCATCTATTCCATTGCAAGCTTCAACGATGTTTGGGTGAATGGAAGGATTATCGTCATTGCAATCGCTGTTGTTTATCGCAAACCCGCTACCCGGATTATTACATAGCAACTCACCAGGAATTAACAGGTTTCCATATCCATCACCATCCACGTCAGGATAATAAAGAGTCGCCAGACCTTCATCTATGCTTCCATTACAATTATCGTCTACTGTATTACAAACTTCTTCCGCTAACGGATAAATGGCGGCATTGACATCATTACAATCATCATGGTTAATGGAAAATCCGGTACCCGGATTCGTGCATAATGAAACACCTGTATCTGAAGTGTTGCCAAAGCCATCATTATCTGTATCTGTATAGTACGTAGTAAAAACCAGTCCTTCATCAGCCACGCCGTTGCAGTTATCATCTATTCCATTGCAGTTTTCCGCCGCACCCGGATGGACAAGAGCGTTGGTATCATTACAATCAGTTGTATCTGTAACATATCCGATCGGTTGTGCCACAGAATCTTTCCTTAGCAGGAAATTACCAAACGAATCGCCATCCGCATCAGCGAAATAAGCATTCTCCAGTTTGCACTTTCCCAACTTGAAATCGGTGGTATCGCCGGTAGATATCCTGAGGCTGTCAAGCTGATCCCTGTGAAGCTGAATCAACGCAGCATAAGCGGGATCATTGATCAGGTTGACATTCTGCTTTGGGTCAACGGTAAGATCAAAGAATTCCTCAGTAGTGCTGTTGCAGAGGCTGTATATATAGGTATAGTCAAGCGAACGTACGGCTTCCCATTTATTGCCACCCTCCGGATAATTTTCATAATAAAAATATTTGCGATGAACCTGCCCCTGTGCAAGTTGATGTAATGAAACTCCGTCCATGTGAAAGGTATCAGGAATACCTGCGGCTTCCAGCAATGTAGAGGCAATATCAATATTGGCGGCGATCTCATTGTCAACCACGGTACCGGGCTGAAACCAGGCCGGATAACGCACAAAGAGCGGCACACGAAGCGATTCTTCATAGGCCAGGATTTTCTTCTCCATCCCATGCTCGCCAAGCAGGTAACCGTTATCACTTGAAAAGATGATCAGTGTACTGTCGAGAATCTGGTGATCTTCCAGGTACTTCATTACACTGTCAACGGCATATTCGGCTGCATGGCCGGTTTCGTAGTAATCGCGAATAGCCTGGTCAAGCTCTGTCGAATCGCCTTCAAACAGATGGCCCGGATACAGATAGGAGGGGAAATCCTTGGTATAAAGTCCGGTATTGTCGGGATAATTGATATCGGTCTGCTGATACAATGTTTCTTCTCCGGGATACGGTTCGTAAGGACTATGCGGGTAGCGATAAAAAAGAAAAAGTGCCCAGGGTGACCCGTCGGGCACTATGTTTTGAACAAAGTTCAGCCCAAGGTCAGTATAGACGGTTGCTTCCGGTTCATTAAAATAGGTGATAGTACCATCATCAAACCGAATGGTTAGGCTGTCATGTTCTATAGAATCGGTTACCGCCCAATAATCGAAGCCAACAGGGTCGTCGGGGAGATGAAAATCCAGCAGCCATTTGCCAATGAACGCCGTCTTATAGCCATGATCCTGCAATACGGAAGAAACATAGGTCAAACCCGGCTTCGGAGAAGTTCCATTGTCGAGGGTGCCATGGTGATGTGCATACAGGCCGGTATAGACGGAAGCGCGGCTTGGTGCACAAAGTGAGGTGGTGACACCGGTAAACCTGAAATTGACGCCTTCTTCAGCGATTCGGTTGATAGCAGGGGTGTTAAAAAATGCCGGTCCGCCATTGGGCTGAAACATATCATATCTCGCATCATCCAGCATGATCACCACGATATTGGGTTTGCCGGATTGCGCTTCAGCACCTGAAGCCATCAGCAAAAAAAGTAGCATTACTGCCAATTTCCGATAATGCAAGTTGAATTTGTTTGACAGTCGCATCCGGGCCGCATTCTCCAGGCTGAATAAAATGGCCGGTTGCTCAGGAAGCCGGTTTAACAATAACCTGCCTGCATTACAGCAATGGCCCCATAAACCGGCGGCACCATTGGTTAATTGCACAATCAGATTTTCGTAAAAGTTTTTGTTCATAGTGAAGAGACAAATAAACGAAAAGTAAAGCTATTGGCAAGTGCTTTTTCTGTCAGCTTAACTGGCAAGTGAATTCTAAATAAAGCATCTGTTCGGGTAGGCGGACAGCGGAAGAAGGCTGTCATAAAAAAACCGGATCATGCTTCTCAATGATCCGGTTTGAAACCAATCAAAGACTCCCATCAGCCACCGTTCATTTCCTGGATCATCTCACCACCATTGTTGGTGTTTTTGCGTTTGAATATTGATGCATCAAACTTTCCAAACTTATAGCTGAAGTTGAGCCGGATAAATTGCGGGTCACGAAAACGGGTTGACGTTTGCGTGAAGTACTCGGTTTCATAATACGTGGTATATTCCCTTGTATGCAAGATATCCGTAAAACTTAGGGTTAGAGCAGCTGCCTTGTTTTTAAGAAATTCCTTTTTCACCGAAAAATCAACTCCATAGACAGGTTTCACATAACCTTGTAAGGTAGCCGGCGGTGTTCCAAAAAAGCCACCACCCATGCCCATTCCCATACCTCTGCCGCCACCACCGCCTCCACCTGTTTGCGGTACCGCTGTCTTCGATTGATAATCGCCACTGAGCTGGAGTGTAATATTGAGCGGTATTTTAAATGTGGCATTCACCTTGGCAAACCACGAGAATTGGCTGTTCGTCAGATCGCTTTCAATATTACTGCCGTCAATATATGATTGAAACAAGTTGATGTTCGTGGTCAGGTTGAACCATTTTTTAATAGAATTGCTGGAAGTTAGTTCAAGGCCGGCAAGATAGCTGGAGTTGGCGTTCTGATAGGTGTTGATGATTATCTGATTCATGGTTGCGCTGTCATAGGAAAGCGCCTGGTATTTGGTGATCAGGTTATTCGTGTATTTGAAATAAGCGGTAGCCTGAAGGTTATTGGATTTGTCGAAGTTCTGATCGAAGCTGAGTTCAAATGTATTGGTGAATTGTGGCAGCAGGTCTGGATTTCCCTGTTGCAGGTTTAACGAATCGGAATAGTCGATAAAGGGCATCAATTGAAAAAATGTGGGCCGGTCTATTCTCCGTGAATAACTCAACTGCAGCGAGCGCTCTTCTGTAAAGGCATAACTGACAAAACCACTGGGAAAGAGGCTTAACGGGAAATTATTTTTATAGGATTCACCTTCATTTATGAGGGTGCCATCATAAAAGGAACTTTCAACACGCAGCCCTGCCTTATACTGGAACTTTTTATACTCACTGCTGAACGTGGCATATCCGGCATATACCTGATCGTTGTAAGAATAATTGTTGATGTCGGGAACTTCCACCAGGTAATCAAGCGAATCATTAAAGACATAAACATGATTTTCTGCTTCAAAATGACGAAGCGCCGCCCGCGCACCGGCTTCCACTTTTACGTTTTCATTCATCACATTTTCATAGTCTGATTGAGCGGTAAAATAACGGTTGGTGCCGCTGCCTTCCTGTTCCTGGCGTCCTTGCGAACCGGTTGGCGATTGCTGTTCATCATAATACTGTGTGAGATAGGCAGAACTATTGTTGCTGGTGCTTTGATTGTAGTTTACATCTGCCGTAAGGGTATGGTCATCTTTGGGAAACAGATGCTTAAACAAAAGTGATCCTCCCGCATTTTGAAATTGTCGTTCACTCTCCGTATTGCGGATTGCATGGCTGCTGATCATACCTGATTCATAGAGTGTATCAGTAACAAGGAAGAGTTGATCTGTGGAGTTGAACTTTCCCTGTGTATAGTTTCCGCTTAGCGTGATGGTATTCCTGTTGTTCAGGAAGTAATCAATGCCTGTGCTGCCTGAAAAGAACTGGTTGTTGTTAACAGGCGTATCATTCTGAAAAACATTGGTGAGCGGATCACCATAGAGGTTGAAGCGTTCGGTACTGCTGTAACTGATTGATTTGCGCTGCATGAAATTGATGTTGGCAAACACATTCACTTTGCCTTCCCGGATATTCATATCGCCTCCGGCATTCACCTTACCGCGCTTATCAATGCCTGCACGAACATTACCATTGTAGCCAATGCGCCGGCTCTTTTTCATCACTATGTTAATGATGCCTGATTGCCCGCCGGAAGCATCATACTTGGCGGATGGATTGGTGATGACCTCAATTTTTTCAATGGCATCTGAAGGAATCTGGTCCACTGAAAGGGTAGTGGGCCTTCCGTCCACAAAGATCTGCGGTGCTGCATTGCGCAGGCTGACATTCCCATCCAGGTCCACTAATACGGAAGGCACTTTTTTCAAGACATCTTCGGCAGTGCCACCGGCATTGGATGGATCTTTATCCGGATTATATACTTTTTTATCAAGTTCCAGTTTGTAGAGCGGTTCTTCACCGGATACCACTACTTCAGTTAGTGTGATAGCCGAGGGTTTTAATTTGATATTACCCAGGTCTTTGTCAAATGAACTCATCATTTGTTGCGCATTGCCCTGTTGTGCCGGTTTATTTTCAAATGCCAGCGGCATCTTCAGCGAATCATAACCAATCGCTGTTATCAGCATTGAAAATTTAGCTTTTACCGGAAGGTTTTCAAGGCTGAAATCACCGTTGACTGCTGTTAGTGCACCGGTCAGCAGCTTTTCAGTCTGCTGTTTCTTTATTGTATCAAATTTGATCTGGAATAATTGTACTGTGGCGAACTCAATGCCTTTCCCGGTTTTGGCATCCAGAATTCTTCCGTAGAAATGGCCTGCTGTCATTTGCTTGCCGGCACCGGTCTTGCCTCCGGAACCCGGATTTTGTGCGTAAAGCGCATGAGACAATAACCAACCAAGCGACAACAATAGAAAATATTTCATGTTGGGATGAATGATATGAGAATGGGTGAAGATGTCTTGTTGCAAAAATAGAACTTCTGCAACTAACAATCCAGTAGCGTGTTTTGTTGAAATGGCTTTCGTTCCGCAAGTAAATGAAGGCATCAGCACGCTTAAGATTTATTTGACTGGATTGTATCGCCACTTGTTGAATCTTGCAGGAATTGCGATGAATTCACTAAATTTCTGCTGTCAAAATTTTAGGACATGGATATTCCTCTTATCGAAAAAGAAGAGCTGATAAACTTCGATTTTGTTCAATATGAAGTGCTGTCGAGTCAATATGAAATTGAATTGCGTAAAGTTTTGCTGGAGGAAGCGATGCTGCTGGGCAATGGAGAGAAACATAAGGTGAAAATCATTTTTGAGTCAGCCAACGGTTTGTATATGGTGGAAACGACTGTGTGGGACACCACCGATTCCCATATTGAATTGAAAGGCGGTGTCGATATTCCGATCAGTTGCATCAGGGAGGTTTTGATATAAACCACATTTTGCAGCGCAAAACCGCTATGGGTTTAATCCCGGTGTTGAACTGAAAATAGGTTAGAGTGGAGAAGATCCGTCTTTTAGGATAGAATGGAAGTGCTGTATCATAGTTGACAGGGTCACAACTTATAATTCAATTCCCCTTCTGTTTTAAATTCACTGGTGGTGTGAAATGTGATATCAGGGTTCGCTTCCTTGGTCACGCGCAGCAACCACTCTGAAGGCGCAAGAAATACAAGGTGGTTATCTTTATCAGTGTAAACGTTTTGTGATTTGAAACGAATAAATTCATCCAGTTTCTTCTTGTCAGGGGAAGTGATCCAGCAGGCTTTGTGAATGTCTTTGGGAACGAATTCGCAGGAAGCTCCATATTCATTTTTCAGCCGGTACTGAATAACTTCAAACTGCAGATCGCCGACAACGCCTACTATCTTTTTGCTTCCGTGTTGCTGGTAGAACAACTGTGCCACGCCCTCTTCTGTAAGCTGTTCAATCCCTTTTTCCAGCTGCTTGGTCTTCATCGGATCGCGGTTAATCAGCTCTTTAAATATTTCCGGTGAGAAGCTGGGAATGCCACGGAACTGAAGCACTTCGCCTTCCGACAAAGAATCCCCAATCTTAAAATTTCCGGTATCATAAAGGCCAATGACATCTCCCGGAAATGCCTCATCAATAATGTTTCTTTCGGAGGCCAGGAAGGTGGCAGGACTGCTGAACTTCAGCTCTTTCCTAAGGCGACAGTGATAGATATATTTATTACGTTCAAATTTCCCGGAAACGATTCTTACAAAAGCGATGCGGTTGCGGTGTTTCGGGTCGATGTTGGCATGTATCTTAAAAACAAAACCTGCAAAAGCTTCTTCTTCCGGATGTACAACACGCTTATCCGTTTCACGGCTTTGCGGCGTTGGGGCTATCCTGATGAATGTGTCCAGCAGCTCTTTCACACCGAAATTATTCCTGGCACTCCCAAAAAATACGGGGGCAATGTCTGCTGCGAGATAGGCATCAACATCAAAGCCGGGATAGACGCCACTCAGTAAATGCACATCTTCACGCAATTGTTCGGCATCACGCGGCACAATTTCATCCAACAGCTTATCCTGCAGATCGCTGATCTCTATACGGTCCTTTTCAATAGTCTGTTTTTCGGGTTGAAAAAGTTGAAGCGTGCGGTCAAACAAATTATATACGCCCTTAAACTCAGATCCCTTGTTTACAGGCCAGCTCAAGGGCTGCACGCTGATATCCAGTTTCTTTTCCAGTTCGTCGAGCAGGTCAAAGGGATCGCGTCCTTCCAGGTCCATCTTGTTTATGAATACGATCACCGGTGTCTTGCGCATCCTGCAAACTTCCATGAGCCTTTCGGTCTGTGTTTCCACGCCTTTAACTGAATCGATAACCAGTATCACGCTGTCCACGGCGGTTAACGTTCTGTAAGTGTCTTCTGCAAAATCTTTGTGGCCAGGCGTATCCAGGAGGTTAATCAGTGTCTGATTATAGTCAAAGGTCATTACGGAAGTGGCCACGGAGATACCGCGTTGTCTTTCAATTTCCATAAAGTCAGATGTTGCAGCCCGCTTTATCTTATTGGATTTTACGGCACCGGCTACCTGTATAGCGCCACCATACAACAAAAACTTTTCAGTAAGCGTGGTTTTTCCGGCATCAGGATGGCTGATGATGGCAAAAGTTCTTCTGCGTGCTAATTCTTCAGTCTGTTTCATGTAGGAAGGTGCAAAGGTATCCAAACAATTATTTTTTGCTGACGGAAGTAAGTCCCGGTAAAATAAATAAAGGTATATGCAGGATTTCTTAATGTGACGATTGTATAGTGAAAGAACCTGCTTCGCAAGGTGATTTCATTTTTATGCCTAACTTTTCGCCGAAAAAAACAATTGGTGATGAATCATGTTTATCGGTTTGCAGGCGCTGTAATGTTGTTGGTAATATGGCCTTTTTTGTCTTTTTGCCAATATGGAGTGCCGGATGCGAGCTTTGGAATTAATGGTGCTGCGATGACGGATGTCAGTGGTTTTTCTGATGATATCACAAGCGTCATTGTTCAGCAAGACGGGCAGGTCGTAATGAGCGGTTCCGCCCAATATACCGACCCTGATGGTGGTAATTCAGTGCTGATCCCTATAGCCTGCCGCTTCAGCGCCACAGGCGTGGCAGACACCAGTTTCAATTCAAAAATGTTAGTTGAACTGACAGCCGCCACTTTCGCGAATTCATACTTTACGGATGTATTGCAGGATGCAAGCGGAAAACTCTTATTCTTCGGCAGCAGAAAATCAGACTTCTTTATTGTCCGTGTACTTCCCGATGGAACTATTGATGACGCGTTTGCCGAAAACGGAAAGTCAGTTATCGACCTTACCGGCACTTACGACCTTGCGCATGGATTTATCCAGCAGTCGGATGAAAAAATGGTGTGTGTCGGACAAACTATGGTAGGAAATATCCTGAAGCCGGTGATCCTCCGCTTTTTGGCTGACGGCACGCTGGATGCAACTTTTGGCACTGCGGCCGGTTATACCATCATTCCCAACATCGCCAACTTCGGCAATTTTGTTGATGTGATGCAACAGCCGGCAGATGGCAAATACGTGGCAGGTGGCTATTATATGGATCCGGTTACGGACCTCAACTGGTTCTACCTTGCCAGGTTTAATAACAATGGAACGATCGACAGTACATTTGACAATGATGGCATTGTTACGCTTGACTTTGGCGCCGGAACCAATCAATTCCTTACGAAGATAGCTTTGCAGGATGATGGCAAAATACTGGCCTCCGGAAAGGTGTACACCTTGTCTTCCAGCGCATGTGTTGCAAGATTCAATGCTGATGGTTCGCTGGATGCCACGTTTGAAGGAGGAGGAAAACAAATGTTCGCCTGGGGTACTACATCCAGCAGCGCATCAGCGGTATTGGTGCAATCCGATGGTAAGATTGTGCTCACCGGTTATGCTTCCAATCAAAGCTCCGATGAATCCTTTGTGATGATGAGGCTGCTGGAATCTGGTGTAGCAGACAATACATTTGGCAGCAGTGGAATTGCCGAGAACAACTTTGGAAATAACGCAGCCATAGCAACCTGTTCAGCTTTGCAACCTGACGGTAAATTGCTTGCAGCCGGTTACAATGGCCAGGATGCTCTCGTAGCAAGATATTCAGGATTGTTCATTGGTATCAATTCAATTACTACTGATGAGCTTTCTTTCAGGGTTTTTCCGAATCCCGCCACCGATGCTGCTTTCCTGTCCGGCGACCTTACTTCGGCTTCAACAGTTGTGGTAACACTCTGTGATGCAACCGGTAAGTCCGTAACAACTTTGTTCAATGACGCGCTTTCAAAAGGTAAACAATCTATCAGGCTTACGATTCCGGCCGAAGTGAATGGTGGATTATACTTCTGCCGCGTTCAGTCAACCGATGCGCAAACTGTTATTCCGTTGCAAATAGTGAGGTAGCCCTACGTTCTTATGGATTGATCATTGCTATCGGAATTTTTTCTGATTCTCGGGTTATTATAGAATCGGATTCAAATTCTTTTCTACATTATGCGTAATGAAAAGGACGACAGTACAATCAAAAGAAGCCCTTGCGCAAGAATATTTTAAAGGCCGTGGCGCACAAATCAAACCCGCAAACAAGTACCTGAAGCACCAATATGCTGCAACTCACCCGGAAGGATTAGATGAACCATTGCTCTCTAATCCACTCACTAAGGTATTTGAAGAGTTCCCGAAAAAGATCCTGAATAAAGTGGAAAGCCCTGACCTTGGAATGGCTTTTTCCATGAACCCTTATCAAGGCTGTGAGCATGGCTGTATTTATTGTTATGCGCGGAACACACACGCGTATTGGGGATTCAATGCCGGGCTTGATTTTGAAAGCAAGATCATCGTGAAGCCATCGGCACCAGATTTATTGGACAAGGAATTAAGCAATAGGAAACATATCGCTCAACCGATTATGTTGTCAGGAAATACCGATTGCTATCAACCGCTCGAACGAAAGATGGAGATTACCCGGCGCATGTTAGAGGTGTTGTTAGAACATAAGCACCCTGTCGGGATCATCACCAAAAACGGTTTGATACTGCGTGACCTCGATATCCTTTCAAAAATGGCGTCATTGCGACTGGTAGCGGTAACTATCTCCATTACTACTTTACAGGAGAAGCTCCGACAATTGATGGAACCAAGAACGGCATCAGCAAAGCGACGGCTGGAAACAGTGAAGATATTATCCGCTCACGGAATCCCGGTGAATGTAAATGTAGCGCCTGTCATTCCGGCTGTCAATGCTGATGAAATTCCGGCCATTCTGCAGGCATCGGCTGAATCCGGCGCTTTATCGGCGCACTATACCATGGTCAGGTTGAATGGTGATGTGGCTATTGTTTTTTCTGACTGGGTACATAAAAATTTTCCGCACAGAGCAGAGAAAATACTGAACCAGATCAAATCACTTCACGGAGGCAAATTGAACGATAGCCGGTTCGGTGTCAGGATGAGGGGAGAAGGCGAAGTAGCAGAGGCTATAAGACAACTTTTTGCGGTTTCAAAAAGGAGGTTTTTTGCCGGTCGTGTCTTTCCGGAGTTAGACTATTCACTTTTTAATAATAAGCCGGGCAAGTTGCAACTCACTTTATTTTGAGCCAGATATTATTTATCAATACAAAAAGTATAGTAGCAACCTTCTTCACCCTATTCTTAAACCATTGGCAGTTTTTTGTTCAGGCTGCAATAATGTAATCGTATTATTTTCACCGATCGCACCAAGAATAAGGCATTCAGAAAAGAAGTTACCGATCTGTTTGACCGGTAAATTAATGACCGCAATTACCTGCTTCTGCAACAAGGTTTCTTTCGTATAGAGTGAGGTAAGTTGCGCGGATGACTTTTTAATTCCCCACTCACCAAAATCAACCCATAACTGATACGAGGGGTTTCTTGCGGCAGGAAAGTCCCGCACCTGGATCACGGTGCCTATACGCATTTCTACTTTTTCAAAATCACTCCAGCTGATCATACCAACAGTTTTGCAGGATAAGATAACAATATGAACCGGTATTTTGCGGGTATCTGTCGTTAAGAAACGAGATTTATCTCTTGAAAAATCAGCATTGAAAAACCCGGGTGAAACAATGGCAGGATGAATTTTTATTATTTTTGATACTAATGAAAAACAGCGTCAGGATCCTATACAACTGTTAAACTTCACTAAACCTTTAAAAACATCGCATGGCAAGTAAAAGTATACGCATACTTTGCTGGAATATTAACGGCATCCGGGCTGCCTGGAAGAAAGGACTGCCTGACTGGTTTTCCAGGGAAGCTCCTGATATACTTTGTTTGCAGGAAACGAAAGCCAATATTGAACAGCTGGATCATGAAATTGTGAACTTCGAGGACTACAGGAGTTATTTCTATTCAGCGGAGAAGAAAGGATACTCCGGGGTGGCCATCTATACGCAGCATTCGCCGCTGAGAGTGCAAAATGGTTTGAACAACAGCACTTTTGATGTGGAAGGACGGGTGATAGAAATGGAGTTCGAAAAGTTTGTGTTGTTTAATGTTTATTTCCCTAATGGCGGAAGAGGACCGGAACGGGTGAAGTACAAACTTGATTTCTATGATGCCCTTTTTCAAAGAGCGGAGTCACTGCGAAAGCAGCAGAAACATATAATTATTTGCGGCGATTATAATACGGCGCATAAGGAAATTGACCTGGCCAGGCCAAAGGAAAATGCGAATACCAGTGGTTTTTTGCCGGAAGAAAGGCAATGGATAGATAAGATTATTGAGTTGGGCTATATCGACACATTCAGGGAGTTTAATCAACAACCTGAATGCTATACCTACTGGGATCAGATCACCCGCGCGCGGGAGAGAAATGTGGGTTGGCGGATTGATTATTTTTTTGTTTCCAGTGAAGCCAGGAAATGGGTCACCGCCGCAAAGATTCATGCAGATGTAATGGGCAGTGACCATTGCCCGATTGAGATCGAACTATCATTTTAATGGGCTCAGACGTGTCGAAACGGGATTTTTCATTGGGAAGATCCGGGATTATTCAGGCACCGATGTTTTCATCTTTCAAATTGAACCCACATTTAGCAGTTCTAATTCCTGGCCATGCGGGATTTTTCCACTGAAAAATCCGGGTTGAACGGAAAATATTCTCTCCGAAATAATTACCGGAACCTCATAGTTGCTCATATCTATTATTGATGCATGTTCCGTTATTGCTGGTGAATAAAAACCGGCAATTATTGATTGATCCACGCCGCAACAGTAAAACCTGTGATACTTGAGGACGTTTGTGTTTCTTTGCCGGGAAGATTACACCACATTTGTCGGATTACAAGAACATAAAAACGCTGAATGACAACGACCTGGTCGCAAAATACAGGCAGACCGGTAACAATGTGTTTGTTGGTGAATTATATGAGCGATATACCCACCTGGTTTATGGTGTGTGCATGAAATATCTTGAGAACAGGGAAGACAGCCGCGATGCAACAATAGAAATATTTGTTAAATTACTGGATGACCTGAAGAAGCATGAAATAGATAATTTCAAGGGCTGGCTCTATAGCGTTGCAAAAAACCATTGCCTGATGAAATTCAGAAAGGATAAAAACCGGATAGAAAACCGGCCGGAATTGCAGGCAGACCTGGCCATAGTTATGGAATGGGAGGCAAATCAGCATCTGTTTGGTGAGGAAACGATACAACAGCAGCACTTATCGGTGGAGGATGCAATCAAGCAGCTTCCTCCTGAACAAAAGCTTTGTATTGAATTGTTTTACATGCAGGAGAAAAGTTATCAGCAGGTGATGGAACAAACCGGATTCGGTTTCAACCAGGTCAAAAGTTACATTCAAAACGGAAAGCGGAATTTAAAGAACCTGATTAACAGGCATTATGAAGGGCAATAGCGATAAATTTTTTGCAGATCAACGTGACGATGTGCCAAAGGAGGTGCTCATGCGGTACATCAACGGTACCGCAGCTGCTGAAGAGGTGCGGTGGGTGGAAGAAAAAATGGTCAATGATCCGTTTTTGTCTGATGCTGTAGAAGGTTTGTTCAAATTGAACAATCCACAGCACGCAATAGATGATCTGGACGAGATACAGGTAGCCATTCGTAAAAAGGCACGATCCCGATCACGCATCTTGATCCTTCGATCATCCTGGCTAAAGGTTGCAGCCGCAGTTTGCTTGTTAGCCGGTGCCGTTTGGTTTGTCAATAACAGGCTTCAACCATCCACAGAAAAAATATTTACCCATGAATTCGAACCGTACCCTGCTCCACAATTGAACGATGCAGTAACCGCTGATAAACCTGCAGGCATTGAGTACAGGCCGTTGTCCGATACCACAGGTTACAAGCAGACAACCAAAGCAGACAAAGCCATTTTGCCACCTTCGGAAAAAGTGGAGGATAAAGTCAAGATGATGACAGAATCACACACGGAGGCTGCGCCCGAAGTTTACTCAGATCAAAGCAATACTATTGAACCGGCAATGGCGCAACAGGAAGATCTGGCTGTAATGGATGCCGTGACGGCTGAAAAGGATAATGTCAATGCAGGCCAGGTAAGTGGAAAATCTGAAGAAGTGCGGCAATCAAACGGGATTGCGGCACCTCCATCCGCATCTGCTGCTGTAAGGGCGGAAGCGAAGTACAACAAGAAAAATCAGGCGGAAACTGATGAAATGGTGACCCTGCAGAAGACTGCTCTTTACGATGCTAAGCTGGACGAGGCGCTAAAGCTTTATCATGATGGTAAATATGCAGAGGCCATCAATAGCTTTGAAGAGGTGTTGAAGATCGACGATGCAAATGATGAGGCTAATTTCTATGCAGCTGTCAGCTATCTCGCAATAAACAATGCTGACGAGGCACTCTCCAAACTTAAGAAACTGGAAAATAAGAAATCAAGCACCTACTATGAAGCGGCCCTTTGGTATGAAGCGCTGGCCTATGTGCAAAAGGGAGAGAAGAAAGAGGCCGGGAATATTCTTGACAAAGTTATCAGGCTTGATGGTGAGTACCGTATAAAGGCGGAAGAGTTACTTCGTAAGCTTTAATCATTCCCAACGATTTTGTTTAGCCTGGTATTTCAATGGAAAGGTTCCGCCAAGCCACTGCCCGTCCTTTAGAGGCAATCAAAAATCCACGCTGCCCCTGCCATAGTCATTTCACTTAGCAACATCATTTGTGCAAATACCACCACGGGAAACTGATGAAACTCTTTTCCGCCATCCCGTCATTGTATGATTTCAATGAAGTGTATCAAAAAGGTAACCACCAAGTCATATAGATATGTGTACATCATTCACAACCGCCGCATTCAGAATACGGGAAGTGCAATCATCAACATTGCAATTGTATCCTAATCCGGTAACGGAAACCTTCACACTGGATCTTCAACTTAAAGCAACCACCCCATCAGCCGCAAGCATTTACTTGCTGAACTCTCTTGGGCAAATTGTTTTTTCATCGAATGAGATCACCGGTAATGGTGAGTTGAGAAAGGAAATCATGATGCCACAATCCGCATCATCAGGATGGTATATTGTAAGGGTAGTATTGAATGATCAGGTGATAGAGAAGAAGTTGTTGTATCAGAAATAGTAGTTTATAGAATCATTCTTATTACGGGCTCCCGGCATTTGCGGAGCCCGTTGTTTTTAAAGGGTTTGCACAAATCCGAAATCCGCTATTTCTCATCCTGCATTCTCCGTCTTCCATTCCCGTAAACCTGATAAATGTCATTTTCACAACTGTTTTAGATCATTTAATTCTTGAATTTGAATAGGTAAACTTTGTGCATTCTTTCACTCGAAATATATTTATATGAAAGCAATAAGATTAATACTCACTCTTTTAATTGCAGCCGGTTTAACCAGTAGCCGGGCACAAAATAATGCTCCTACCAAACAATGGGATGCTACTTTTGGCGGGAGTAGTTATGATCCTCTATCCGCAATACAGCAAACTGTTGACGGAGGATACCTTTTGGGTGGATATTCTACTTCAGGAATCAGTGGAGATAAAACACAGGAAAATCAGGGAGATGGTGATTACTGGATTGTAAAAACCGATGCTAACGGAGTGAAACTGTGGGATGCAACATTTGGAGGAAGCGAAGTAGATTATCTTTCTTCTCTCAAGCAAACTCCCGACGGTGGATATATTTTGGGAGGGTATTCTGGTTCAGGCATCAGCGGCGACAAAACACAGTCAAGCCAGGGGGCGTATGATTACTGGATTGTTAAGACAGATGCTAATGGAATAAAACAATGGGATGCATCATTTGGAGGTAGCAGCGATGATAATTTAAGTTCGTTACAACAAACGGCTGACGGAGGATACATTCTGGGAGGATATTCTAATTCCGGCATCAGCGGAGATAAATCACAGTCAAGCCAGGGTTATGCTGATTTCTGGATCGTAAAGACCGATGCGAATGGAGCAAAACAATGGGATGCGCGATTTGGAGGTAGCAAAGATGATCGTCTTACTTCGATAGAGCAAACCGCAGAAGGTGGATTTATTCTGGGTGGAATTTCACTTTCAGGAATCAGCGGAGATAAAACCCAGGTAGGCCAAGGTAGTTGGGATTACTGGATGGTAAAGACCGATGCCAATGGAGTAAAACAATGGGATGTGCGTTTTGGAGGCTTTAGCGATGATGTTCTTCATTCCATAAAGAAAACGGATGACGGAGGATATATCCTTGGGGGATCTTCTTATTCTGGGTTTGGCGGAGATAAAACGCAGATAAGCCAGGGTGTTTATGATTACTGGATAGTGAAGACAGATAGCAATGGTGCAAAACAATGGGATAAACGGTTTGGCGGCAGTGGATTTGATGAGCTCTTTTCTTTATTGCAAACCCCGGAAGGTGGCTACATTTTAGGAGGATATTCTGGTTCTGATATCAGCGGAGACAAAACACAGTTAAGCCAGGGCTATGAGGATTATTGGCTTGTAAGCACAGATTCCTCAGGGGCAAAACAATGGGATGTAAGGTTTGGAGGTAGCTACAGTGACTATATTCGATCGATAGTGCAAATAACAGATGGAGGATATATTCTCGGAGGATATTCCAATTCGGGAATCAATGGCGACAAAACACAGGAATGCTTTGGAGACCATGATTATTGGATCGTGAAGGTCACTTTCGACTGCAATAATGGAATAACTGTTTACGCTGATGTTGATGAAGATAGTTACGGCGATGCAACTAACAATTTATTGGCAGTCGACTGCTTAGTTCCGAACGGTTATGTACTGGATAGCACAGATTGCAATGATTCAAATGCATCTGTCCATCCTGGATCAACAGAAATTCTAAATGGTATTGATGATAATTGTAACGGAGCCATTGATGAAGGAGTTGCCGCGAATACTTGGGGGCAGTTGCCTGATTTTGGAGGGGAAGAAAGAGACTTTGCTGTTGGGTTTTCTATCGGCAGTAAAGGTTATGTCGGCACTGGTCGGAACGGCTATATATACTTAAATGATTTCTGGGAGTATGATCCTGTTGTTAACGCCTGGGCCCAAAAAGCGGATTTCGCTGGTACTAAAAGAGATGGAGCCGTTGGTTTCTCTATTGGCACAAAAGGGTATTTGGGAACGGGAGTTAATATTACGAATGGATATGTTCGCTACAAAGATTTCTGGGAGTACAATCCGGTAACTAATATCTGGACACAGAAAGCCGATTTTGGTGGAAATGAACGCTCATATGCAGTTGGTTTTTCAATTGGCAATAAAGGGTATATTGGAACAGGCAGTGATGTCATAGGGCTAATGTGCAAAGATTTTTGGGAATATGATCCTTCTACTGATACTTGGAAACAGAAATCCGATTTTGAAGGAGTACCAAGAGAATTTGCAGTCGGATTTTCTATCGGGAACAAGGGGTACATTGGCACCGGTAACACGACAATTGGCATCGGCCAGGATTTTTGGGAATATAATCCTGTTGCAGACACCTGGAAAAGAAAAGCCAATTTTGGCGGAGGAATTACATATGGTGGAGTGGGGTTTTCCATAGACACCATGGGCTATATTGGTACAGGTTATTATTATAGCAAAGCTTTCTGGGAATATGATCCTGCAGTCAATGGCTGGAGACAGAAAGCCGACTTAAGTGGAGTTGGAAGATGGTTTAGCGTCGGATTTTCGATCGGAAGCAAAGGGTATATTGGCACCGGCCATGACGGAGGCGCTTTAAAGGATTTTTGGGAATATATTCCCGGAACTATAACATCATGCCCGGTTCCTTCAGGGCTGAAAACGCATATTATTTCTCCCACGGCAATAGAATTAGGATGGGACGTCGTTGGAAATGCAATAAGCTATAAAGTACGATATAAGTTAGCAGGAACCAGTGAGTGGGCAGTTATATCAAATATAAAGTCTCCTTTAAAGAAAATTTACGGTGTACTACCCGATACGCTTTATTATTGGGAAGTGAAGAGTATGTGTGATAACGATCCGAAGCTAATTTCGGAATGGTCGGAAAAGCAATCATTTAATACAGGAACGCTCAGAATTGAAAATGACCAAACAGCATCAATGAAATTGTATCCGAATCCTGTTGCAGAAAGCTTCACATTGGATCTCCAACTTTCTTCCAATAACAATCAATCAGCCACCATTTACCTGCTGAACTCACTTGGGCAAATTGTTTTTTCATCGAATGAGATCACCGGCAATGGCGCTTTGAGAAAGGAAATCATGATGCCGGTAACAGCATCATCAGGTTGGTATGTGGTGAGAGTGATATTGAGTGATCAGGTGATAGAGCAGAAGTTATTGTATCAGAAATAGATAGATGATCTTTTCCAATTAAGAGACGGTTCTTAATAGGGCTGTCTCTTTTTTTTGCTGCTGTCAGTCATGCTGAAGAATCATTTATTGAACACAAAAAAATGTAAAAGATGCATGATAAAAAACCCATAAAGAACCCGTCCATCAGATCAATTGATGCCAACCATTGCAAAACATTTTCTTAAGTTGATCTATGTGCCTGTAAGACTTAATCTTTAGTCTGAGCAACTGATCTAAACACGTAATAAGCTGGCACACCCAAAGCCACAATAAATAATCCAGGCACCGTGTACTCGCTCTTATACAGTAGCAGTATAAAGCAGATCAGGGAAATCAACACAATATAAATGATGGGCAGAAGAGGATAGCCGAAAGTTTTGTAATCACGCTGAGCATCCGGCATTTTCTTGCGCAGTATAAATATTCCAATTACGGTGAAAATGTAAAACAGCAGGACGGCAAACACAACATAATCCAACAGGTTACCATACGTTCCTGACAGGCAGAGAATGCAGGCCCAGATGGAAGCAACCACCGTGGCCACGGCTGGAACACCATGGCGATTCAGTTTCCCCATCCCTGCAAAAAATAACCGGTCTTCAGCCATCTTGTAAAACATTCTTGGTGCAGTCAGAATTAAGCCATTCAGGCAACTGAATGTTGAAATCATAATAAGCGCCGCCACCATTAAAACCGCAGTGTGTCCGGCCATGGCATCTGCAGCAGCCACTCCCACACGATCATCGGTGGCAAACTGGATTCCCCGCTCAAACACCACCCTTGTTGCTTCACCGGGTATTCCTTCCAGCGGCAGGTTGGTGAGATATACCACGTTTAATAGCAAGTAGATCAGCGACACCAGTCCCACGCCGATAGCCATACTCAGCGGAATATTTCGCTTTGGATTCACCACTTCATCGCCGGTGAAGGTGATTCCATTCCAGGCATCCATTGAAAACATGCTGCCGACCATGGCGGAGGCCACTGCGACGATGATAGCCCAGCCACTGATAGGTACGCGCTCTATCAGTTGATTATTTTCAACCACCACTTTTTTGGCCTCCCACATATGCGCGAAATTCTGCAGCATGGCTTCGCTGTTACTCACAAAAATGCCAATAGCAATGAGTCCGAACAACGCAAGAATTTTGGTGGCACTGAAAAATGTCTGAATCCATTTTCCATAGCGCACACCCTGAATATTTACATAGGTTAGTAAGGCAATGATGAAAATGGCGAGCACTTGTTGTGTGCTGATTTTTAAAAAACCGGCATCGGCAAGAATGTGGCCTGGGCCAAAGAGCGGAATAAATACACCGGTAAATTTTGAAAAAGCTACAGCCACTGCTGCAATGGTTCCTGTCTGTATGACAAAGAAATAGGTCCATCCATATAAAAAGCCCATCATAGGGTTATAGGCTTCACGCAGAAATACATACTGGCCGCCGGCTTTGGGAAACATGCTCGTCAATTCACCATAACAAAGGGCAGCGATAATGGTAAGTATTCCTGATAATGCCCACACCAGCAGTAAATATCCGGATGATCCAACATTACGCGCTATGTCCGCGCTCACGATAAATATGCCTGAACCAATCATGGTGCCTGCAACGAGCATTACCCCGTCCACTAACCTTATTTCTCTTCTGAATGCGCCTTGCGTTGATGCCATCTGTTGCTGATTGATTGGAGTAAATGTAAATATTTCAATGAAAGTTATAGGGTTGTGGTTACCACCCGGAAAGTTTTTTTTGTTTAAAAGAGGTTGAACGCTTTTATTTGCCGCCGGCAACTACACTGATTGGCCGCTGCGGCAATACAAAATATCCCGAAGGGATTGTGAGAAGGGATAGTTTGCACTATTGATTGTTTTCAGGTTAACCATCATTACCTAGTACCATCACTCATGAAAATGTTAAGGTCCCTTTTTTTGTTGATGATGATTCCGGGTACTGCCGTGCTGTTTTCGTTTCTCCCGGAAACAAATGCCTCTCCTGAATTACTGGCATCCGGCACCCTCATCAACCCTGCTGCGGTATTATATGATGCTACAGGACTTAAAGATCATGGCCTCACCTATGAAGCATTCACCCTGGCATTAAGAGGCAAAGAGAAACTGGAGGCAGCCGGCAAACTGGAGAAGACAAACCTTATTACCATCGCTGATTTCAGTCAGTCATCCTGCAAAAAAAGATTGTATGTTATAGACCTGTCGGAGCAAAAAATACTGTATCAAACATTTGTAGCACATGGTAAAAATTCCGGCGTTGAGTATGCGCATTCTTTTTCCAATGAACCACAGTCTTATAAATCAAGCCTTGGGTTTTATACAACCAGGGAATCCTATACAGGTGAGCATGGCACTTCGCTTCGACTGATGGGCGAAGAGGCCGGAATAAACAGCAACGCATTTGAAAGGGCCATTGTGATGCATGGCGCATCATACGTCAGTCAGGAGTTTGTGAATCAAAACGGGCGACTGGGCAGGAGCCAGGGTTGCCCCGCACTGCCGGATGATCAATGTGCCGACATTATCAATTTAGTGAAGAATGGCTCTTGCATTTTCCTCTACTATCCGGATCAGAATTATCTGTCGCACTCTGCATTGCTTCATGATTGATCATCCTCAAGTATTTCAACTGTAAAAAGATAAAATGCCGGAAGCTTTTGACTATATGCGACCTGCAGCAACTTGTTCTAATCAGTAATTTGAACACCAAGTATTCGCTGCCCTGTCAACGGTGAAAGGGTTATGGATTTTCAGGCTGATTTAATTATTTAATGCCCCGTTATTTATCCAGATCTCAAATGATTGTATGCTGCAATCATCCAACTGATTGCCATTTTTGGGCATAGGTGTCACGCTTCCTGTCCATTTGATGGAATTTATCAGTGATCCTGACATTGCCTGATCATAAACAGCAGGATAGCTGTTAAGCAAGATACCTCCTCCTGTAGAAGCATTGGCATGACAGCCAAGGCAATTCGTCTGCAGAATGGGCACGATGGTTCCTGAATAGGTAACATTGGATGTATCGCATAACACCGTTAAGCAAGGGCCATCGGTAGCTCCTTCTTCAATCCACGTCTTAATGGTATTAACCTGTTCATTGCTCAGCGGTTCATTGGGTGCAGGTGGCATTCTCTCTTCACTTTTTCCGGTTATCGACTCATAAAGTTTACTGGAATTGGGCTTGTATGGCTTAACCGCTTTCATGATGCCGGCGTAGTTGGAGAAATCGTAGCCCTCCGCTTTTGTATCCGCATCATGACAGCCTGCTTTAGCGCAGTTGGATTGGATTAAGGGCAATACTTCTGTTTCAAAGCAAACTGTATTGTTGTTGCTGAGATCAGGGAAGCTTTTGTCAAAAGTGCAACCACCGAACAAGGTAAATATGCCGGCAGATAACAAGATAGCGACAGGCAGCTTCATTTTTAAATTCTTCATATATAGACAATTCAGTGTTTTATAAACGATAAAATTAACAAGCATGGTCTTGATTCGTTCATCGAATACGGATGATTAATATCATGCTTTCGGTGGTCAATTAGCATTGTTGCATCATAAATGATTGGAATATTGACACCTTCAAGTGGATGCATCATCAAGTACTACCTGAGCGATTTCAGTGCTTTCAACACACTTTTTTCAATGCGGTCTTCGGGATTTTCACCTGAAATTCTCTCAAAGGTTTTTCCGGTGATACGTTCATACAATTCAATGTAACGGTCTGAAATAACATTGATCCAGTCATCGGTCATTTCCGGCACCTGCTGACCTTCCTTTCCCATAAAATTGTTGGCTATCAGCCATTCACGAACAAATTCCTTGGACAATTGTTTTTGTGGCATCTTATTCTGTTGCCGTTCTTCATATCCATCCAAGTAAAAATAGCGTGATGAATCAGGGGTATGAATCTCATCAATCAAAAAAATCTCATCATCCAGCGCGCCGAATTCATACTTTGTATCTACAAGGATTAAACCGCGCTCCCTGGCGAATTGAGTGCCGAAAGCAAATAATTTCCGGGTATAGTCTTCCATCCGTTCATAGGTCGATGCAGGTATTATTTGTTGTGCAATAATTTCTTCCCGGGAGATATCAAGGTCGTGGCCTGCCGCAGCTTTTGTACTCGGTGTGATAATCGGCACCGGAAAAGGATCATTTTCTTTCATGCCATCCGGCAATGTTACACCGCAAAGAGTACGCTTCCCCAACATATATTCACGGGCAGCGTGGCCGGCCAGGTAGCCTCTGATGACCATTTCAACCCTGAAAGGTTCACATTTTCTTCCGATCGTCACATTGGGATCTGGTTGAGACAGCACCCAGTTAGGTACAATACCGGAAGTGGCAGTAAGAAACTGAGCGGCCACCTGATTCAGGACCTGGCCTTTGAATGGAATTGGCCGGGGCAGCACTACATCAAAAGCAGAGATACGGTCAGTGGCAACCATAACCAGGTATTGATCAGCAATGGTATAAACATCTCTTACCTTGCCATGGTACACTGCAGTCTGATCCGGAAATTGAAAATTTGTCCGGTAAATAGGGTGGGTCATACCGTATGATTTCTGCAAAGATATATTTTCAGCCATGCAATCATCGCGACTACAAATGATGTTCATAGCCAGTTATACAGGTTGCACCTTTCGCTTCGCTTTTCATGGTCCTTAAACCGCCTTTCTACAGCTTGACTTTTTCATCTATATTTTTAACAGGATGGTATCTGTTGCAGAGAGCCCGATAGACACTTTCATTTGACGATCCTGTTTTGTATGTGGAGATGATTGATTTTGGGGATGAGTACCCATCTAAATTCAATAATTACCCATGATGCCGGTCCGGATATCTTTTGCGATTTCATTTATGAAAGCCGGCTGCTTACATTTACTTACAATCTTTTGACCATGGAAATAAAAACAGCGATCACCGATGAAGATATCAATAAGTGCCGCGAAGTGCTGATGGTACTGAGGCCGCATCTAAAGCAGGAATCTTATTTAGAGGCCGTCAGGACGACATTGTCCGACAACAGGAAACTGCTCTACATTGAAGAGGAGGGAATTGCAGTGGCGGCTGTAATGTTCGAATGGGGTTATAACCTGTACCGTGGACATTATTTTTATATTGATGATCTGACTACCCTGCCAACGGCGAGGAAGAAGGGTTATGCCTCCCGCTTGCTTGACCGGATTTTTGAAGTGGCAAAAGAACAGGGCATTCAACAGGTACATCTTGATTCCGGAGCCAATCCCGGAAGGTATGATGCACATCGTCTGTACCTGAACAAAGGATTTGATATTACCAGCTTTCATTTCGCAAAGCACCTCAGGTAATGCCTTATGGCCGGTTATTCAGCAAAACCTTTGATCAGGAAACTGGGTATTCAGGAAGATGCCCGTGTACTCCTCATAAATGCACCTTCGGGGTATTTTAAGTTGACAGGTCAATGGCCGGCAGGAGCCCGTTTGGCTAATGAAAATGATTCAAATGTTGACTTTATCCATCTTTTTGCAGTAAGTATGGAAGATTTGGAATGTCACCTGCCAATGTTGAAAAAACGAATAAAACCCAACGGGATGATATGGGTTTCCTGGTATAAAAAAACATCAAAAATACCCACAGATGTGTCAGAGGATCTTATTAGAAAAGCTGCCGTTGCGCTCGGCCTTGTTGATATTAAAGTCTGTGCGATAGATGATAACTGGTCAGGCCTGAAACTGGTGATCAGAAAATCGAACCGGCCATAGCAGGCTCTTTCATATCAGCAGGTGTTTTTCTTTACAACCTCATATGTGATAATTCAGCGTTTTAAAAATAATAGCTGATTCCGGAAAAAGTCATGCTTTTTCATATCGTTTTTAAGATAACTTTAGACTGCATTATTTAATGGTAATTCAGAACCAGGCTTAACACCGGAGTAGATTTGTTTGATGCGTGTAAAGTTTTAGCTGATCAATAAAATGAACCGCTATTCAGACGGGAACTCACCTCAAAATTGAATTTCAGTATCTGCAAATTCAGTGTAAGGCTTCGTTTCAACCATTACCGCTAACCGTAAAATCCATTCGTTATGAAAGCGCTTAAAGTGGCCATTTTTATTTATAATGATGCGGAAGTACTGGACTTTGCCGGTCCGTTTGAAGTGTTCAACCTCGCTAATACAGTAGCAGGCAAGCAGCTATTAGAGGTTTACTTAGTGGCTGAAACAGATCAGATGGTCTTTGCACGGAATAACTTTCGTGTGGTGCCCGACTATGATTTTTCTGAGATGCCGGAACCCGACATACTCGTTATACCGGGTGGGATCGGAAGGAAAACTCAAATGCACCAGGTTCCTGTATTGAACTGGCTGAAGCATGAAGCGGAGCGTGCTTCTTTTGTCTTAAGCGTTTGTACCGGTGCATTTATTGTAGGAAATGCCGGCTTGCTCCATCATTTACCCGCTACAACACATCATCAGTCGTATGATGAATTTGAAAATGAATTCCCGCAGACTCAGCTGGTGCGCAATGTTAAGTTTGTGGATGCAGGTAAGGTAATTACAGCCGGTGGAATTACCGCGGGAATTGATATGTGCCTGATGATGACGGGTAAGCTATTCGGTTCGGAACTGGAACAAAAGGTAGCCGCAAGATTGGAATATGCGAATGCACCAATCAGTGTTCACCCGTAACGGCTTTTTATATGCATGGCAACCTCCAGCTGCCATAGGCCACTGTAAGATTTATTCTTCGAAGACTGGTATTCTGTAATGAAGTATACCGGATTGACTTTGTAGATTATGGCGCGAGGAATCTGATCGGCTGCCGGTATGATGGCAGTAAGCTTTTATGGCAGAACATAATCTCCGGCTTACTTTGTTGCATTTTTCTATTTTTGTCGCAAATCTGAAAAAGTATGATGATCAGAAGCCGGGCGCCATTAAGAATAGGATTGGCAGGTGGCGGTACGGATGTGAGTCCTTATTCCGACCAGTTTGGAGGAGCCATACTCAACGCAACTATCAGCATGTTTGCCTATGCTACGATCGAGCCATTGGATACCGGCAAAATCATCATTCATGCTATTGACAAGAAGCAAATGATTGAATTTGATGCAACAGACGAATTGCCTGTTGATGGGGAGCTGGTTTTGGCAAAAGGTATTTACAACCGGATCGTTAAGCAATTTACGCACAAGCCTCTCAGCTTCCGGTTGTCAACCTATGTGGATGCACCCGCAGGCTCCGGTCTCGGAACTTCTTCCACGCTGGTGGTGGCTATTATCAGCGCATTTGCTGAATGGCTGAAACTGCCGTTAGGTGAATATGACATGGCCAAGCTGGCCTTTGATATCGAACGCAAGGATCTTGCAATGGCAGGTGGTAAGCAGGATCAGTATGCGGCTACCTTCGGAGGCTTCAACTTTATGGAATTTTATAAAGACGATAAGGTAATTGTAAATCCGCTGCGCATCAAGGAGCATTACCTAAACGAAATGCAATACAACCTGCTGCTGTATTATACCGGAACCAGCCGACTTTCCTCAAAGATAATTGAGATGCAGAGCGTGAATATTTCTGCCAAAAAGGAGAAATCGCTGGATGCTATGCATAAGCTGAAAGAACAGGCGGTGCACATGAAAGAGGCGATTTTGCAGGGAAACCTCGGAGAGATAGGAGAGATATTGAATTTCGGATGGCAGTATAAAAAAGAGACGGCTGACGGTATTTCCAATCCGATGATCGATGAGATTTATGAAGCAGCCCTGCAAGCTGGTGCCAACGGCGGAAAGATATCCGGTGCCGGTGGTGGAGGCTTCATGTTCTTTTATTGCCCCAGGCATTCGCGTTATGCTGTCCTTGATCGTTTACATCAGTTCGGTGGTGAGTTCCGTCGGTTTCAGTTTACTAAATCAGGCGTCACTTCATGGCTTGCCAAATAACATAAAGTATTGACGATGCCCGATGAATTAACGTATTCATTTGACCATTATTAACCGCTAATAATATCTAACCAAAAAAAGGGATCATTCAAGCATGAATAAGATAAAGAGATTATCATCGCTTCCGTTGCTGTTAAGGAAAAAATCCTGCATGACCCGATGCTGATTACTGCGCTGCAGGATGTGGCGGATGAGATAGTAAAATGCTATGCGCATGATGGGAAAGTCCTGTTTTGCGGGAACGGCGGCAGCGCCGCTGATGCACAACATATTGCGGCTGAATTAAGTGGCCGTTTTTATTTTGACCGTGACCCATTGGATGCTGAAGCACTTCACGTAAACACCTCTTATCTTACTGCCGTTGCCAACGATTATTCTTATGATCAGATTTACTCCCGTCTTATTAAGGCGAGGGGAAGGAAAGGTGATGTGCTCGTAGGTATTTCCACTTCAGGCAATTCAGGCAATGTGATCAAAGCCTTTGAACTTGCCCGCGAAATTGGGATGATCACCGTTGGCATGACAGGTGAGTCTGGCGGCAAGATGAAAGCGCTCTCAACCTATCTGCTCAATGCGCCATCATCCGATACACCCCGCATCCAGGAATCTCACATCATGATGGGACATATCATTTGCGAATTGGTGGAAGAAAGGATGTTTGAAAGAGGTAAGTAGGTGTTTCCTTTCCAGCAATGCCTGTTCAGTATGCCACCGCTAATTAACCAGCCAGAGGTTTATGATTAAATCTGCTATCATTCTTGCCGGTGGTTTCGGTACCAGGTTGCAGTCTGTCGTCAATGACCGCCCCAAACCGATGGCTGATATTAACGGGAAGCCTTTCCTTCAATACCTGCTCGACTATTTGGTTTTGCAGGGGATTAATGACTGCATACTTTCCGTAGGATATAAATGGGAATTGATTCGTGATTATTTCGGATCGGTGTATCAATCAATTAACCTTACCTATTCCGTGGAAGAATACCCGCTTGGAACGGGTGGCGCCATAGCCAAGGCGGTGAATCAGATGGCTGGAGATGAATGCTTCGTCTTCAACGGTGATACTTTCTTTGCGATCAAACTGTCAGATTTTTACGTGCAACATCAAAGACAGGAAGCTGCTTTGTCACTGGCGTTGAAAACGATGAATGACTTCGACCGTTATGGTGTTGTGGTTACAGATGCTTCCGGCAGAGTAACTTCCTTCGAAGAGAAGAAATTTTATCAGCAAGGCAATATCAATGGCGGAATATACCTGTTGAAAAAACAGCTGTTTCAAGGACTTGATCTGCCTGAAAAATTCTCATTCGAAAAGGATTTGATGGAAGTGTTTCATGCCCGTTTGGCTGTTTATGGAGTTGTGTTTAATGACTATTTTATCGATATCGGCATACCTGAAGATTATGAACGATCAAAGCATGAATTGGAAAGATTTACACATCGATAAGTCCTGGTCGCTTTTTCTCGACCGCGATGGTGTCATCAATAAAAAGATTGAAGACGATTATGTACGCAGCATCGATCAGTTTGAATGGTTGCCGGGTGTGCGGGATGCCATTAGACAGCTCTCGTCTCTTTTTGGAAAAATTATCATCATCACGAATCAACAGGGTGTTGGCAAAGGCCTGATGACCGGCGAGGCGGTAGAATTTATTCATGACCACATCATCGACTCAATCAGTATGGCCGGTGGAAAGATCGATGCTGTCTACTATGCGCCTCAGTTGAAATCTGACAACTCAGACTTCAGGAAACCAAATACAGGTATGGCCTTGCTGGCCAAAAAGGATTTCCCCACCATAGATTTTTCAAAATCCATCATGGTAGGAGATTCTATGAGCGATATGGAATTTGGACGAAAGGCAGGCATGAAAACGGTATTTATCCTGAATGGGAAAAATGTGCCTGGTAATCCCCTGATTGATGATTCTTGCAGTGACTTGTTGTCTTTCGCAGAAAAAATGAAATGAGACTGACTACCGTGCGATAGTCAAATGCACTCCAGCACGCAATTGCTTAATTGCTCAATTCAATACGGTTATTGTAAGAAGGCGACAGATCCAAGAAAGTAGTGTTGCTGGAGTGTAAAAGCAAAGGGCGTTCTGATCTGAAAGATGCAGAGTGATGCATTTTCATTATTAGCATTTCTTTAACAAACATTCACATACCATTTAGCATTTTTAAAAGACACCTTGATTGGGAGCGTTTATATTTGCAGGCGAATTAAAACTCACGAAATCAACCCATTTATGAAAAAAGGCAGAATACTCTTCCTGGTTTCCTTGGTCGCAGTTGTCTTGATCGGAAGCTTTGTTGTTTTTAAAATGAAAACCAAAGCGAAATCCGCGTATGCGAACTTAAAGATAGATAGCACCACCATGCCGGAAATCTATCAGGAGATTGTGAAGGAATCAGACCCGTTTACCTTGTATGGAAGAAATAATGAAATGATTCCTATCCTGGAAAAAAGACTGGAAAAAGATCCAACCAATCAGCAATTGCAATTCAATTTGGGGTTGCAACACATCTTTAACGGAACCACTCAAAAAGGTATTGACTACTTACTGGTACTGGAAAATGACCCTGCCTATATGAGCGACCCTGCCAAGGCTAAGCCCAATGAGAAGGGTTGGTCGAAACTGGACTCACTCGAGAGTTTTCTCGCCATAGCCTATTTGCGGTTAGGCGAGCAACAGAATTGTATTGATAACAGGAATGATGCATCCTGTGCTTTCCCCATCTCCGGCGACGGTGTGCATATGATGAAGAAGCCGGTGGAAGAAGCGATCAGGAGATATCTGAAAATTATTGAGAAGAAACCTAAAGACTATCTCTCAATATGGCTGCTGAACATTGCCATTCAGGCTAATGGATCTGTTCCGCCGGAAGTTCCGCAGAATTTATTGCTCGATCAACAACTGTATAAGAATGAATGGGACTGCCCGCGTTTTAATGAAATTGCCATGGACCTGGGAATAGAAAATACAGGTTGGGCAGGTGGTATTTGCGCTGAAGATTTTGACAATGACGGGTATATTGATATCATTAGTTCCAGCGCCATTCTTACTGATAATGTGAAGTATTATCACAATAACGGTGACGGCACTTTTACCGATTATACGGAGCGCGCCAAATTGAAAGGAGAAATGGAAGGATTGAATGTGGTGCATATGGATTATAACAATGATGGCAATATGGACTTCTTTATTCCCCGCGGTGGTTGGAAATATGAAGCCGGCCATTTACCTCCTTCTCTGATGCGCAACAATGGTGATGGTACTTTCAGTGATGTCACCATTAAGGCAGGACTCATGAACTATAACCCGACGCAATCAGCAGAATGGGCAGATATTGATAAGGACGGTGATCTCGATCTGTTCCTTGGACATGAAATGGGATATCAAAGCTATCTGTATCTCAACAATGGCGATGAAACTTTCACGGATATCTCGCATGAAGCAGGTATAGATTTCAAACTCTATATCAAAGGCGCTTCCTGGGGCGATTATAACAACGATGGTTATCCTGACCTCTATGCATCCAGTTTTCAGAAGCCCGCCCGCCTGTACCGGAATGATGGTGTGAAAAATGGAAAGGTTCATTTTACTGATGTCACAAAAGAAGCAGGCTGCCCGGGAACACCTTCCAATTTCCCATGCTGGTGGTTTGACTACAACAACGATGGTTACGATGATTTGTATGTTTCAGCGTATCAGCCTGGTTACACCATCAACAGTTGCCGTGAGTTTATGGGATTACCGATGGATTCAACCTTGTTTCCCTGCTTATACCTGAACAATAAGAATGGAACCTTCACCAATGTAGCCAAGCAGGCGCATATTGAGTATGAAACATTTACCATGGGTTGTAACTTTGGAGATCTCGATAACGATGGCTGGCTGGATTTCTACCTTGGAGTGGGTGCTCCAGATTATAAGGCCATTTTCCCCAACCGTATGTTTCACAATCACGAAGGAAAATATTTTGAAGATTGTACGATTTCCGGTGGCTTTGGCCAATTGCAAAAGGGACATGCTATCGCCTTCTGTGATTTTGACATGGATGGAGATCAGGATGTCTATGCTGACTTTGGCGGATTTTATTATGGTGATGTATATGAAAATGCCCTTTATGAGAACCCGGGATTTAGCAACAACTGGATCAACATCAAATTTGAAGGTGTAAAAAGCAACAGGGCGGCTGTTGGTACAAGGGTTAAGCTGACGTTCAATGATAATGGAACGAAACGCTCCACTTATCTCACCGTCAGCAAAGGTGCCAGTTTTGGCGGTAATCCGATTCGACTGCAAGCCGGCGTTGGCAAGGCAACGGTTATAGATGAAATTGAAGTAACATGGCCAGCAACAGGACTAAAGGATGTTTATACTAATGTTGCTGTCAATAAGATATACAAAGCAAAAGAAGGGGATAAGCAGCTCACTATTTGGGATATCAAGCCATTTGAATTTAGGACCATGGAGCGCAGGATGGCAGAGGGTGATTCGACAAAGACAGGCCATCACATGATGAATATGTAGTTGTTAGTAATTGCAGAAAAACTTCCGGCACTTTGTTGACCGGAAGTTTTTTTTTTGCTGCCATGCGGAGCAAACCATCTTAAGCCCGGATTTTTTTGATGGAAAAGCACCGGCAAACAAGCTGATCTTGCTGCTTTGATGGATGTTGTTTACAGCCTGTTGTAAAGCACATCGGGAACCATCTTTAATAATTGTGCGACAAGCCACCATCGTTTGGTGATGTATCTTTTCCTGCTTTTGTTTTCAATGGCAGCGAATATTTGTCGTGCAGCCACATCCACCGGCGCTTCCCAAAAGCGGCCTTTGCCCTTTGCCATATCTGTTTTCACAAATCCAGGCTGAATATCGGTGATAATGATATTGAGTCGTTTATGAACAGAAAGTTTACGCAATCCTTCGAGGTAATTTGCCTGATACGCTTTGCTGGCATTGTAGGCTGGAGCAATGTCCTTCACCTCGAATGGAAGCGATGGAAGTTATAGCAGCCAGTTGCCCATGTTTTTGCTGCCTGAAATAATTGAAGGTGAAGTCGGCAATCTGTGTCCAGGATATGACATTGAGCGCAATGGTGTTTTGTTCAGGCCCTGCGGCGAGCGCCGTATTTATTTCACCATGACCAGCACGCAGTATTAGCAGATCAAGCCCGCCTAATCGGGCAATGAGCTGCCCGATATGATACTCCACATCATCTTTAGTGTTATCAAATGACCTTGGTATCAACTGATCCGGATACAGTTTATGCAGTTCATCCAGTAATTGGTGCCCGCCTGCCGGTGATGCCAACCATACAATTTTTCTTCGCATATAATAAAGCCAACTCACGGCTAAATGCCCGACCAGTTCATGATAATTACTTTTTTCATTTGCTGTTAAATTGCCAGGTCAATTTCACGATTGAAAAAATGAAAAAGAAGATGCTGGTCCTCTGCTACAGTAATCTCCTATTCAGTGCCGGTTTTCCCTTCTTACTTGAACGCTGACCGCTCCGGCAGGGCATTGATGAAATGGTAACTCATTTTTTCAGGCTCTATCTCGCAGCAATAGTTCTTCACTCCGTTGGAAACCACCAGGTACCTGACATGCAATGCAAGGTTATATCTCGCAATCTGATCAAAAACCTTCTGGGTCAGTTTCACTTCAGCCGCCTTGCACTCCACAATCATTTGTGGCAAACCATTTCTCCCAAATACAACGATGTCACATCGTTTGGAAAGTTTATTCAGTTTCAGCGACATCTCTACGGCAATTAATGAGCGCGGATATCTCATTTCTTCAATCAGGTAATGCAGCCAATGTTGCCGAACCCATTCTTCTGGCGTTAACACCACGTATCGCTTGCGGATGTCATCAAAAATCTGAGCCTGACCAGCTTTTTGACGTATGCGGAATTCATATTTAGGAAAAATGATGTGCATGCAACGGGTGCAAATATAATTATCAAAAGCTGCTGCCGCTTCAACACGCTTATCGCATTTCAACACAGCAGTGGGTTCAATCCTGCAATAAAATTGCTTCGCATGGACGGAACATTTTGTTTTCTGAATGGAGGGAGAAATCCTTAGCAGGTTTCATTTGTAGCCAAGCGCAGTTTTTTCCATGAAAACCCAGGTTCAGACATTTTAGACGGATGCAATCCGGTTTGACGCAGTTGTCCGGAGCAACTATTCACCTGTTTGAAAGACAAATGTCATCATCTTTCATCTGCCTGCATATCCTGATGGAACTGAAACCTTTCGCTGATGTGATTCTCCTGCCGGTGGATAATTTTTGAAGTGGCCAGCAAAACTGCCGGTCAGCCTTTGGATCAGCAACTAATTACCGTATTTTTGATTCTATGAAAACGAAAAAGGAAATCGTTGATAACTGGTTGCCGCGATATACCGGTCTCGCATTATCAGAATTCGAGAAATATATCATCGTCGTGAATTTCAGTCACTATGTGGAGCTGTTTGCCAAATGGAACGATGCAAAGATCAAGGGACGCGACCGGACGATGATGAGCGCCACAGCGAAAGGAATTACCATCATCAATTTTGGAATGGGAAGCGCGAACGCCGCAACCATTATTGATTTGCTCTCTGCCATTGAACCCAAAGCTGTTTTGTTTCTCGGTAAATGTGGAGGCTTGAAAAAGAAAAACGAGATAGGGCATCTCATCTTACCCATTGCGGCTATCAGGGGCGAAGGGACATCTAATGATTATTTTCCTGCCGAAGTACCGGCCTTGCCGGCGTTCGCCCTTCAAAAGGCGATTTCAACCACTATCCGCGATCATAAACGCGATTACTGGACAGGTACGGTATACACCACCAACAGAAGGGTTTGGGAATATGACGAACCGTTCAAGAAGTATCTGCAGCAATTGCGCTGCATGGCCATTGATATGGAAACGGCTACCATTTTTGTCACCGCTTTTAAAAATAAGATTCCGGCAGGTGCACTGTTATTGGTGTCCGATCAGCCCATGGTTCCTGAAGGCGTTAAAACAGAAGCGAGTGACAAAAAAGTGACCGATGAATTTGCGGAATTGCATTTGAAGATCGGCATTGACTCCTTGAAACAACTTATTAATAACCGGGATACTGTAAAACACCTGCGTTTTTGATCTTTATAGGCGATCCGGCAGGGCCACTGCTTATATTGTAACATTACCGAACAAATGCTTATCTAAATCAGAAATTATTGTTGACATGGTTGCTACCTACGATGTCATTCTTCGTGACCTGAAAAATAAAATAGTCCATCCTATTTACCTGCTGGAAGGAGAAGAACCTTACTTCATTGACCTCGTAAGCGACTTTATCGAAAACAACCTGCTTCCGGAAGCAGAACGCAGCTTTAATCAAACCGTATTGTATGGAAAGGACACGACTATAAATGAAATCCGGCAGCGTGCCATGAATTACCCTATGTTTTCCAATTACCAGGTATTAATTGTGAAAGAAGCACAGATGCTCAGGAAATGGGAAGAGTTGCTGAAATATGTGGAGAAACCGGTTAAAACAACCATCCTGGTGCTCTGCCACCGGTACGAGAATTTTGATAAACGTACTAAAGTGGGAAAGTTGCTGAAAGAAAGCAGCGATTGTGTCTTACTGACTACCAAAAAACTGCGCGAAGACCAGGTACCCGACTGGATTAATACATACCTGGCAGAGCGGAATTTCAGTATAAATCACCATGCCGCATCGCTGTTGGTAGAATATGTTGGGAATGAACTATCAAGGGTCTCCAATGAACTGGAGAAGCTGATATTGAATGTCGCTGCAGGAAAGGAAATTTCAAGTGAGGATATCGAAAAAAATATTGGCATCAGCAAAGAGTATAATGTTTTTGAATTGAGCAAAGCGCTTGGATTAATGGATGTATTGAAAGCCAACAGGATTGTCAACTACTTCAAAGCAAATCCAAAATCAAATCCGCTGGTGCTGACTATAGGTTCTCTCTATGGATATTTTTCCAAGATTTACCTGATGCATCAGGCAAAGCCAAAGTCGGATAGTGAAATAGTCACCGTATTGGGTATTAAACCATTCTCCTTCGTAATTAATGAATACAAAACAGCAGCGCGCAATTACTCGCCGAAGAAAACCGAGCAGGTGATCGCGCTTTTACAGGATTATGATCTCCGGTCTAAAGGTGTCAATGATACCGGCAGTGAAGAAGCAGCATTGCTGAAGGAACTGGTTTATAAGATTCTCCATTAATTAGCAGCTGGTTTAAACAAATAACTGACGAATATGAAGAACATACTGATGCTCCTGGTTTTGTTGTCAACGGAAAAAAGCTGTGACCAACAAGAGGCATTGCCGTTGCTGGCTGCTACTTCACAAGCCTGGTCTGGCGGGGCGGCTGGTTCCGGCAGAGGTACAAACTATGAGATCACGGTAGGCATACACATCGCGACGGGTTATACTTTCGATTCATTATGGGTGAATGAAAGAAGGGTGAAGATTGAGGTGAATGAACGCAAATCCAGTGGTGACAGCCTTGTACTTTCTGCCACCGATATGACTCAATCTATCAGAAATATGCAGGACCTGGAAAAGCAGAATGGTGAAGTTCTTCCGGTACCATTTCCCATTCCCGTTACCGCGGAAGGCCTGCTTGGCTATTATTATAAGGGCAAACGTCAATATCTCGCCATTCAGAGCTGGACTAAACTAAAACCCATATACTATCCCTGACTTCCTGGTGGAGTACAATTTTTCCAGTGAAAAAAAACGATGCCACTCACGTTTCCATTTTGATTACCCATACCTGCCTGGTGGATGGGCTCACTTTGAATCTTTCATCAATGCGTTCACCGATAATACAGGCAATCCTGTCACCTGACTGAAGTACCCAAACCTGTTCTTTCTTATGCATCGGTATTTTATTATCAATCAGATAGTCACTGATTTTTTTCTTCTTGTTTTTCATTCCTAATGGGTAAAAGTAATCGCCGGTTCTCCATTGTCGCAAGAGCAATGGAAATTGTAAGTGGTCATAATTCAGACAACTGATGCGGTGATCACTGGGTACCGTAAAATCACCGGCTGCATACATTGAAAAGGTAAGTTGAAATGATGCTGTCTTAGCAGACGTGTCCTGTGCGTTGATCAGCGCAGAAGAAAATTGTACCTGCTCAATGCCTGTGATGATTAATTCATTCCTGTCTTTCAGAATTCGGTGTGTGGCTGAAAAAAATACCTTGCCGGGTTGTGAAGAAAGGGATGCATGTACGGAGGCTGATTGTTCGCCTGAAAATCCATAATCCTTGAGCAATTCATACAAGATAGTTTGCGAAGCAGGCAGCAGCAACAGTTTAGGAATGGAAATAGCAGACTCATGAATGCCAGCTGACAACAACTTTTTCTTATGTAAACTGATCTGGGCATCATATAAGTCACCTGCATCCTTCCATTGGGTTATATTTTGCAGGAAGGTGGACCCGAATGCCGGGTAATGCTTCTCTATAGCCGGAATAATTTCCAGTCGAATTTTATTCCTGTTATAATCTGTCTTCTTATTGGAAACGTCTTCCCGGAAAGCGATGTTCTTACTCGAAGCAAATGATAAAATCTCCATTTTTGAACAGGTCAGCATCGGACGTACCACTTTTCCTTGCTTGGGTCGAATGCCATGAAGACCATGAATGCCGGTACCCCTGAACATGTTCAACAATACTGTTTCTATCTGATCATCACGATGATGTGCAGTGACAATCCAATGATAGCCCTGTAGTTTCCTCGTTTGTTCAAGCCATTCATAGCGCAAATCGCGCGCTGCCATCTGAATGGATAGTTTGTTGTCCGCTGCAATTTTTTGTGTATCAAAGGAGGTTAAAAAAAAAGGTACATCCAGTCCTGCCGCCAGCTTTTGCACAAAACCGGCGTCCGCATCCGAATCAGATCCGCGCAAACGAAAATTGATATGTGCCAGCGCAAAACTGCATCGGGCCGCCTTTAACAGGTGTGCCAGCACGGTAGAGTCAACGCCTCCGCTGATTGCCAGCAAAACAGGTTCTTTGGGCTGAAAGAGGTTGTTTTGCGAAATGAATGATAAAACTTTTGCAAGCATAATGAATTGGAGAAATATCCACTCATGTTAGTGGACATTGTATCCTGTTAAGATAGATATTTCGCGGAATCCATAGATGGTCACTATTTGTTCACCGGAGCTGCCGGTATGTTTGGCGTCTTGCCTGATGCTTTATCTGGATAGAGAGGTAAGATCAGTCATAAAAACACAATGAAATGTTTACAACCCGTTTTCTAAATAGGTTGTCAATTCAAAGTAATACATTTATATTTGCGCCAAAGTAATTCTTACAAATCAAAAAAAAACTAAATTCAACTTTGTTATGAAAAAAATCTCAATCCTTGGCGTTTCATTTTTATCCATGGTCGCCTTAGCTACCGTATTGTTTTTCAACTCCTGTACTGACGATCCCTGTAAAGATGTAGTATGCGTAAATGGTGATTGCGTTAGTGGAACCTGTGCATGCGATCTGGGTTACGAAGGCAGCGACTGCAGTGTTAAAAGTGTAACGAAGTTTGTGGGAGCTTATTCAGCTATTGATGTTTGCTCTTCCGGAACCTATCAGTACAACTCCACTATTGCGGCATCTTCAACCACCATAAACGGATTGATCATTACGAATTTTGGCGGCTTCGGTTCAACACTCACAGCTATCGCCACTGTTGATGGAAGCAATGTTACCGTTCCAAGTCAGAGTCTTGGTGGCGTTAACGTAAGCGGTTCTGGCGTACTGAACAGTGCTGCGACTCAAATTCAATTCACGTATACAGCCAATGATGGTGTGAATTCCGACAATTGCACCTCAACCTGGGATTTGCAATAGCCTTTAAATTGATAGTTCAAAAACCAGCCTCTTCCGTGGCTGGTTTTTTTTTGATATTTTTTTCGATGCTGATCAAGACCAAAGATTATCTTTGAAAGGGAAGTAAGTCTTGCAGGTTATGCTGTTAAGATTTTTCACTTTTACTAATTCATACATTGCACACAAATTGAAATTGGTTAATCTTAGAAACCGGCCGGCTTACTCCTGTATCTTTTTATTGGTGTTAGCAGTCATTTTCTTCTTTGCATCCTGTTCTGACAAATGCAAAAAAATCATTTGTTACAACGGGGCTATTTGTGTTGATGGTATATGTGGTTGTACGCCGGGTTTTGAAGGAGATGATTGCAGCCTGGAGGTGCGGGAAAAATTTCTCGGTACTTATAATGTATCAGATAATTGCAGTGTGACCGGTAATGCGCACTATACCATCAATATTGGAGCTGTAGATACAAGCGTAACAAGGGTTGGAATCGCCAACTTCAACAATGATTTTGGCAATCTCGTAATCGCTGTAATTTCAGGAAATAATATCGAGATACCGATACAGAGCCCCGATTTTGATGGTCGTTCTGTTTCCGGAGCAGGAATCTTCAGCGGAGGATCATCCATAACCTGGAACTATACCATTGTTTCTTCAGGCGGCGTTGCTAATAATTGCACTAATTCTGTCTGGCAAAAATAATGGCTGTCGCATCCGGCCTTTCAACCTATCGTGAACATATAC
>JBGAWA010000031.1:0-36877 GCA_044227805.1 Chitinophagales bacterium
AGTTCAAGACGGCAACGGGTTTAACCCCGACGTAGAACTGCTTAGGGTTTGTGAAACATTTTCTTTTCTTGACAGATTGAGCAAACCCTTAGCAGTTCTAAGTCGCAGCGAAGCGGGATTTTTCCACTGAAAAATCCGGGATAAAGGAAAATTTTTTCACCGAATATTTTTCAATTGAAAAATCCGGGTGCAACGATCCTTCCTGATACTATATATTTTTTGTTCACCACACTTATGCTATCAGGGATTGCCTTTCTGTATTCCCGTTTTTTCCACTCTCAATCCAACGGCCATAATGCCCGGCAGTGGGTCCTGCCGCATATTCTGTGCAAGCGTGAATGTATAGGTCCCGCCTGATTTGAAAAAAGCATTTTCCTGCACAAGAGCACGGAAATCCCAAATATCACCAAGTCCTTCTCCATGCCATTTACCTTCATCATTGGCCAGCATGATTTCAATGCGCCGATTGGCATGGGTGCCATCCGGAAACTCCGTACCAATCTGTAGCCAGATATTCTGAAACGGATAAAGATCTGCATGCCGGATATTTACATAGATATTATAGAGTTGCGTAGTGTCTGAGATGGTGACGCTGAAGGAAGGGACTGTTTTGCTATCCCACATATATTTATCGATGCTGATATTTTTTTCATACACACGGTTTTTCTCACAGGAAGCAAGGGTGAAAAGCAAAAGCACCAGGATGATTGATTTTGGAAGGCCGGATTCAGCAGTTCGCCGTGGCAGATTTTCAGGGGATATGCATGAATCGTTAAACGTGGTGCAGGCAGCATTCCTGGCGCATTGCCTAAATTGACTGCCTTTCATTAACCGTGCTTTTTCCATGAAGAGTTTCCGATGCGCTATCAATCAACACTGTTATTTTTTGTTGGCTTGCGGCGGCCGGTTGGGGCGCGTATCAGGCCTGCCACCTGCTTGCGGCGGCCGGTTGGCTGGTGGCCGTTGCCCCGGCGGTCGGTTGCCGGCTGGCCGTTTCCCGCTTTTGTTTTTTCGTTTCTTGTTCTTTGATTTACTGTCGAGCGTGGCAAGACTTGTCTGGCCAACGGTGTCTGTAAATTCATACGTCTCCTTTACCGGAGCCAGCTTGATGGCTCCAAGATCAGTTGGCTTGGTGCCATTCTTATTCATCTCGGCAATTTCTTTAACGCGCTCTACCGTGAGTGGATGAAACACAGCGCTGTCTTTGTAAGCGAACCATAACATCCGTTTGAAGATGTCGGTCTTTTGAAGATACGCCACTCCTGTTTCTGTCTCCACACGGTCGATGTGCTGTGGGAAATCATGCAACGCATCCATGTAAGTATCCAGCTCATAGTTAAGGCAGCATTTCAGCCGCCCGCACTGACCGGAAAGTTTTGCCTGGTTGATGCTCATCTGCTGATATCGTGCGGCGGTGGTGGTTACCGTCTTAAAATCGGTGAGCCAGGTGCTGCAGCAGAGTTCTCTTCCGCACGAACCAATACCACCGATGCGGCCAGCTTCCTGCCGTGCACCAATCTGGTGCATCTCCACCTTAATGTGAAACTCTTTGGCAAACGTTTTTATCAACTCCCGAAAATCCACCCTTTCATCCGCCGTATAATAAAAGGTGGCCTTCTTGCCATCTCCCTGGTATTCTACGTCACCAATCTTCATATTCAGGTTCATCTGCCGCGCGATGGCGCGGGCACGCACCATCGTCTCGCGATCCAGCATGCGGGCATCTTCCCATTTCTTCAGATCAAATTCATTCGCCTTGCGCACAATGCCTTTGATATCATCGGAGTTTTCAGGTACACGCCTTCTTTTCATCTGCAGCTTCACCAGCTCACCGGTGAGCGATGCTACACCAACATCATAGCCGCCGGTTCCACTTTCCACCACCACCACATCATGTGTGTCAATGACCAGGCGGTACAGGTTGCGGTAAAATTCTTTCCTGGCTCCATTCTTAAAACTGACTTCCACAAAACGTGATGCTTCCATTTCGTCCACCACAGGAATGTCCGACAGCCAGTCATACACATTCATCCTGTTACAGCCGCCATTGCTGCAAGTTCCGTTGCTTTTACATCCTGATGGCTTACCATTTACACCTGTAGTACAACCGTTGCATCCCATCGTTGAGCAGTGAGTAGTTAGAAAAGTTTTAATTGTGGCCGTTCGCCGTTAGGGGGTACGTGTTGATGTTTTGGAAAACAAAAGCGTTATACATCGCTACGCAGTCAATGGCCATTGCTGGCTACGACCGATCCGACTCAAGCGGTTAAAGATAATTTTTTCCGGCTGATGATCGGTTGCAGCTGCAGAGAAAGGTTCAGGAAGAGAATCTTCGGATGCGCATTGCGTTCGATATAATAGTGCGATTTGTCAAACAGCTCCGCCATCAATTGCCAGTCGCCGACAGTCATCTTCTGCGCCATCCACGAACCAAGCCGCTTCTCATCTTCGTAGAGACGCGATTGCTGCTCGCCGGCTTGCTGCAGGATGATGCACTCATGGAGAAACTCCATCGCATACCTGAAAAACCCTTTTTGTGATTCCCTGCCAATCTTGGCAATGTCGTCCACCCATTGCACCAGTTCCGGTGCATTGGGGGTATAGAGCAAACGCATCCAGCGGCTGAACAGGTCCTGGTTATTGTCTTCCGCATTGATCAGCAAGCGGATCGCTTCATTGTAATTGCCTTCCGCACGCCGGACAATTTTTGCAGCAGCCTCAGGTGTAAGCTCGTGTTTGGTGGTGAGTACTTCCAGTATCTCTTCATCTTTCAGCCTCGGTATGCTGAGGATCTGTGTTCGCGAAAGGATGGTGGCTAATAGCTGATCTCGATTTTCCGCTACCAACAGGAGCAGTGTTTGGGCAGGTGGTTCTTCCAGCAGCTTTAACAGGATGTTGCCTTCCTTGAGCAAATATTCAGCACGCCATAGTATCAGTATTTTATAATCTGATTCGTAGGTTTTGAGGTTCAGGTTGTGGATGATAGCGCGGCATTCCGCGGCGGAGATGTTTCCCTGTTTATTTTCCGCATGGATGAAATCGAGCCAGCCGGAGACATTACGGTAAGGGTTCTCCAGCATAGCCTCTCTCCACAATGGCAGAAAATCGCTGCTCAGCGCGGGATTCTCACTACCTGCTTTCAGCTTAAAAGCAGGAAAGGAATAATGAATGTCAGGATGTATCATCTTCAGCGACTTCACGCAGGATGGACACTTCCCACAGGAGTCATCCTCCTGCCTGTTTTCGCAATTCACGAATTGCGCGAAAGCCAATGCCAATGCCAGGTTGCCGCTGCCTTCAGGGCCGAGGAACAATTGTGTATGACTTACGCGGTTTTCCTTCACGCTGCGGATCAGCTTCTGCTTGATCTCCTGCTGACCGATGACCTCTCTGAAAAACATGTGGGGTTAAAAATAATGAACGGATAGTGAATCGCAGGAAGGAAGATTGGAATTAGATAAATCATACTCAGTCTGGATTTTTCAATTGAAAAATCCGGGATTCTGTCTAACAGCCGGTACTTATGCTTTCTTGTAATTGAATAACAGTCTGGCTAAAGATCCGCCTTACCTTCGTCTCGTCGTAATTAAGCAGCTGATTGTCGCTGCTCACTTTGGGTAAGTCGAAAATGACGCACCCAAAGCAGCGATAACTGCTTCTTTCATGACGTCAATCACCCTAAATTAGTATTTTCATCCCCTCCTCAAATCAAAACCAATACCCGTATGAAAAAGGTGTTCCTCTGCTTAAGTCTCTCCATCATCCTGTTTTCATTACCTGCTGTTGCACAGAATAAAAAATCTGCCGACACGAAAAAGAAAGAAGCTGTGCCCGATAAGAAAGATCCGTGGACAACAGAAACCTTTAACGGGCTTACTTTTCGATGCATCGGTACTGCCAAAACCTCCGGCCGTGTGGTAGATTTTGCTGTTAACCCGAATAACAGCAATGAATATTACGTTGCCGCTGCGGCAGGCGGAGTCTGGAAAACGGCTAACCATGGAATCACGTATACGCCCGTTTTTGAAAGGGAAGGTTCTTACTCCATCGGCTGTGTGCGTATTGATCCGAACAATACTAATGTGGTATGGGTGGGCACCGGAGAAAATAATAATCAACGCAGCGTTTCCTATGGTGATGGCGTGTATAAGTCGGAAGATGGTGGCAAGTCGTGGAAAAATCTGGGATTAAAAAATTCAGAGCATATCGGGATGATTGTCATCGACCCGAAAAATTCCGATATCGTGTATGTCGCTGCCTATGGGCCACTGTGGAGTGCGGGCGGTGATCGAGGCATTTACAAAACCGTTGACGGCGGAAAAACATGGAAGCAGATTTTATCCGTCAGCGAGAACACCGGCTTCAACGAAATACACATGGACCCGCGTAACAGCAATGTGCTATATGCCACAGCGCATCAGCGCAGGCGGCAGGTTTATACTTACATCAGCGGAGGCCCTGAATCAAATATTTATAAAAGCACAGACGGTGGCGCCACCTGGGAGATACTGAAGAAGGGACTGCCGGATGCAGACAAAGGCAGAATCGGACTTGCCATCTCGCCGGTAAATCCTGATTATCTCTACGCCATCATCGAAGCGTCAGATAAAAATGGAGGAGTGTTCCGCTCCACCAACCGTGGAGCAAGCTGGGACAAGATGAGTGATAATGTTACGGCAGGAAATTATTACCAGGAGATTTTTTGTGATCCAAAGGATGTTGACAAAGTATTTTATGTTGACTTCTGGGTCATGGTATCAAGAGACGGTGGAAAATCATTTTCCAAAATCGGTGAGAGAAATAAACACGTGGACAATCATGCCTTGTGGATTGATGAGAAAGACACGAAGCATCTGCTCGTGGGATGTGATGGCGGCGTGTATGAAACGTATGATTTTGGTGTGAACTGGGAATTCAAAGCCAACCTCCCGGTTACACAGTTTTATAAAGTGGCGGTCGATAACTCATTTCCATTCTATTGGGTGTATGGCGGCACGCAGGATAACAACAGCCTTGGCGTGCCTTCGCGTACCATAAGCGCCAATGGCATCACCAATGCCGATTGGATATTTACACTTGGAGGTGATGGCTATGAAACACAGATCGATCCCGAAAACCCTGACATCGTTTATCCGCAATACCAATATGGTGGCCTTGCACGCTTTGATAAGAAAAGCGGAGAGGTAGTTGACATCCGTCCCGTGGAAGGCGAGAACGAGCCTGCCCTTCGCTGGAACTGGGATGCTCCGTTACTTATCTCTACGCACCTGCACACACGGCTTTACTACATGGGCAATTCATGGAAAGCCATCAGCGGTGACTTGTCTCGACAAATAGACCGCAATAAATTACCGGTGATGGGAAAGGTTTGGAGCATGGATGCCGTCGCTAAAAATGCATCCACTGATATTTATGGGCAGCTGGTTACCATTGCCGAAAGTCATTTTGATGAGAACCATCTTGTAGTAGGCACTGATGACGGACTCATTCAGGTCACGAAGGACGGAGGCCAGTCATGGACGAAAGTGGATAACATCGCCGGCGTTCCTGAACGCACCTATGTAAATCAAATCATCGCTTCGCAGCATGATAAGAATGTTTTCTACGCCACCTTCAACCATCACCGTTACGGAAATTTCAAACCGTATGTTTACAGGAGTGCTGACGGAGGGATGACCTGGTCGCCCATACAATCCAATCTTCCTGAGCGGGGCAGCGTCTATTCGATTGCAGAAGATCATGTAAATAAAGATTTGCTTTTTGCCGGCACTGAGTTCGGCGTGTTTTTCACCATTGATGGCGGAAAGAAATGGATACAGCTCAAAGGCGGCTTGCCTACCATTGCTGTTCGCGACATTGCTATACAAACCCGCGAAAATGATTTGGTGCTGGCAACATTCGGCCGCGGATATTATATCCTTGATGACTACACTCCGCTCAGGAATATTAAGAAGGAGGATCTTGACAAGGATGCATTTATGACTCCCATCAAGGATGCATGGATGTTTATCGAAAGCACCACTGCGGCGGGTGGACCGCAAAAGGGTTTCCAGGGAGAAAGTTATTATTCCGCACCCAATCCTAAGGTAGGCGCCGTGTTTACCTATTACCTGAAGGAAAACCTGAAAACGATGAAGGAAAAACGGCAGGAGATGGAGAAGGAAAGGATTGAAAAGAACATACCCGTCTATTATCCATCGGCTGATTCCATCCGTTTAGAAGACCAGTATCCCGATCCTTATCTCGTGTTCACCATTACAGATGAAGCAGGAACCATCGTGAGAAAAATAAAGACCGCTGCGAAAAAAGGATTGAGCCGCATAGTTTGGGATATGCGTTATGCATCGCCTGGCCCGGTGAACTTCAATACACCTGATCCTACCAATCCGTACGACTTGCCGGAGACCGGACACCTTGCTATGGCCGGTACCTATAAAGTTTCGCTCAGCAAATTTGAAGACGGTAAAATCACCGAGCTTGTTCCGGCACAATCGTTCGTCATCAAATCCCTCAATGCGGCATCGCTTCCTGCCACCGATACCAAGGCGCTCAATGCATTCTCCCGGAAGGTGAGCGAGCTGAGAAGGGCCACAGGAGCTGCTGATATGTACCATAGTGAGCTCACCAACAAAATCAGATACATCAAGTCAGCCATCATCGACGTTCCGTTGCAGCAGGATGCCCTCACCGAACAAGTGCATGCCGTGGAAAAGCGACTCCATGCGGTGGATGTAAAAATGAATGGGGACGCAAGCCTTGCCAGGCGTGAGTTCGAAACTCCGCCATCTATTAATGGACGCATCGGCACTATTGAAGCTACCATTTGGACTGCCACTTCAGCGCCAACGCAGACAGCCATGAACAGCTTCGACATCGCAGCAAAACAATTTGCAGAGGTGCTTCCCGAATTAAAATCCATTGATGAGGAAATTAAAAAAGTAGAAGCTGCGCTGGAAAAGAACGGAGCGCCTTACACACCTGGAAGATTGCCGGAATGGAGGAAATAACGTGAACCCGGATTTTTACATTGAACCCGGATTTTTCAGTGGAAAAATCCCGCTTCGCTGCGACTGAGAACTGCTAAGGGTTTGCTCAATTTGTCAAGAAAAGAAAATGTTTCACAAACCCTAAGCAGTTCTACGTCGGGGTTAAGCCCGTTGCCGCTTTGAACTGCAAAATGTGGGTTGAAAAATCCGGGCACTTAATTTAAACCGTAAGCAGTAATGTTTCTTGCGAAAAGGGTGACTTCGTTAATCCGTCCTGCTATTGCACGATTAATTTTCGTGTAACCGTATATCCCTGCACGGTTTTCTTTAGGATATAAATTCCTTTAGGCAGGCCCTGCAGTTCAAGTGGAGTGGTGTGTTTTCCTGTTACCAGGTTTCTACTAATAATCACTTTGATGATCCTTCCGTTCAAATCTTCCAGCACAATTTTGACGTCGGCTGCTTCTCTTAGATAAAATGAAACTACGGCAGTAGTAAGAGCAGGATTAGGATAGACGGCAAAGGTTTCAGGATTCACAGCTTCCTCTTCTTTCTCCTGCATCAGTTTATCAAATCCGGCTCCGCTGCAAGCGCCAATGCGTGCCTGGAAGTTGGAAAGGTTTTTTGCCTGAAAGCCCGGTTTAAGAGTGATAGAAGCCCCACTCTGCATCACGCCGGCGGATGCGGCTTCAAATACCATGTCAGCGGAATTGCTCAGTGATTCATCATCAATAAATGTTTCGAAACTGCCGGCATCATAAGTGACATCCAGGAAAGGAACAAAGGCATCACAGGAAGCATTACAGGTTAACGCTGTGTAGTTGGCATTATTCTTCAGTAAGTTATCCGATACGTTACAGAAGAGTGGAACTACTTTGTCTGTCCATTGCTCCAGCGGATATCCGTATTGCGCATTGAAAGCTACTTTATCAGTATCAACAGGCACCACCACGGCAAAGTAAATTCCTTTAACGGTGTCGGCACTGCTTTGAAAGCCCTCTTCACCAAGCAAGGTGCCGGCCGTAACCCAGTCGCCATAGCTGAGCTGATCGTTAAAAGAACCCACGGAAAGTCCCTGGTAAAAAGTCCATTCCCCATTCGGATGTTCCATCCAGACAAAATTGCTGCAGCTAAGGTCAGCGCAACCATCGTCGCTGTTTGCCCTGATCCATCCGTCGGCGGCAGCAACGAGGTAGTAGTGGTTCGAGGGTATTCCGTTGGCATGCATACTTATTCCACCACGTGGACAATTGGTGATATGATCAAAGTCCACATGCACGGAGGTGAGCTCGAGAAACGGAATACGATAGATGCCCTTTGAAAAAGTAAACGGTGCACCGTCGGCGCTGCAATACTCAAAATTTCCGCAATAGAAGTCATTGATTTGAGCTATCGGAAAACAAACATCCGATTGTGCCGACACGCTTCGGACAAGCCATCCAAACAGCAGCAGGGTAGTAAAGCATTTCATGGTTCCTGTTTTGAGAAAGCGCATCATTATTCAGAACGATGCACGATTACTGACGGCAACTATTGAACAATTATCTTTTTGATCAACTGCTGTCCGTTAATTATTGCCTGCAGAAAATACGCGCCCGGAGCAACAGCACCCAGATCAACCGGCAACTGATGCAGTCCTGCACTCATTTGTGATGCATCCATCAGGTTAATTAACAGATGACCGCTCATATCACTGATGTTCATTTTAACATCTCCTGTTTTTTTCATTTCCCATTTCACCAGGGTTGATAGTGATGCAGGGTTCGGTTCAACAGAGAGATTTTCTGTAGTCACAGCTGCTGCAGTTGTTGTTGCCTTGTTCAGGCCTGCTCCGCTGCAGTTACCGGTTCTCGCTTCAAAGGTGGAGAGAAATTCTGCCTGGAATCCGGGCTTCAGGGTAACGGATGAGCCACCCTGCATCACGCCGGTGGACACTGCTTCGAACTTTATATCATTGGAATGGCTGAGTGCATCATCATCGAGAAACGCTTTAAACGTACCGGCGCCATAGGTGGTATTGCCAGATGGAAGGGTAACATCGCAGGTATTAGAACAATCAGCGGCAAAGTATGACTCGCCGCTTTTCATAATGTATCCAGGCACATTGCAAAATAAGGGCACCAGGTTCATGGCGGAATCTTTATCAATCCATCCGCCTCCGTTATCAAAATATAAATCATCAATGCCGGCAAATGGCACAGCCACTTCAAAGTGACAATGATCACCGGTGGAGCAACCTACCGTTCCTTCTATACCAATCACGCTGCCCGCCGTAACCCAATCACCTTCATTGTGCAAGTCACTGGCGGTATGATACCGGACATGAGTATATTTTGTCCATTCACCATTCGGATGTTCCATCCATACATAGTTATTGTCGCAGTTGTCGCCATTCTTGCAGGTGCATTGCTGATTGTGACCGTCGCTGATAGCACGGATCCATCCGGATGCGGCAGCAACAATGTTGTATTCTGAATCACCCGAATCTCCGCTCATATCAATAGCGCCGCGCGGACAATGTTTAATGTGATCGTTGGTAACATGCACCATAATATTATCCTCATAGGGAATTCTGTATATGCCTTTTGAAAAATTGAATGGCGCATTGGGTGTGCAGTAATTGTAATCGCAATTGTCGGGATCCTGGTCTTCCGCCGTGTTGAAACAAATAACAATTTGCGCAGAGGCAAATGTGGAGAGCAGGCTGAAAAGAAATGCTATTATTAAAGGTTTCATGGTTGTTGTTTTTGTACCGGTTGGATGCCGGTAACATGCTTGCTGAATGATTCGATCAACCTCTTATGGTTTTGAGATGCAAAATGCACGCTCAGTCATGTTGCACGATTAACTTGCTTACCATGGGTTCTCCATTCACGGTTATGTAACACAGGTAGGTGCCGGAAGTGAAAGCTGAACAATTGATGGTGAGTTGCTGAGTGCCTGCTTCATAAAGCTCGCTGCCAGTCTTGTACATCAATCTACCCTGCAGGTCAACCAAGCTGATGGCGACAGTTGATTTTTTTTCCAGTTGAAAGGAAACCATTGTCTCATCGGCTGCAGGATTCGGAAAGATTCGCAGATTACTGAATCCGGCAGCTGTCACTTCCTGCCAAGTGCTTTCATCCTGTATGCGCAGCGCATCGCAGCCGGCCATTCTGGCTTGAAATGAAGCACCGGCACCGGCATAGAACCCATCCTCTAACACAATCCAGTCACCGGCACTCCAAACCACGTTGGCGCCACCTGTCACTTCATAAAGACTGATATGCTGTATAGTGTTGATCGCGGTGACGCTTGCGTAGACCGATCCTTCCACCGACTCCGGAAAGAAAAATGACTTGTTGCTCACCACAGGCTCGAAGTCAGCAAATTCACTTTCATTTTCATCCAATGCACGTTCATTGTGTTCATTCGCGGCGGTTCCCAATGGCTTGCTGGTTCCGGGAAAATTTACATCAGGCGTAGAAAAATACTGGATGCGTTGGCAGTTATAACCGTTATCATCACATTCATCATCATATGCCATCACGGTCCTTACTTTTTCGGAGTGAATGATATAACCATGATTGAAGTCACCGGAACCATCAACATACAAATCGTGCCTGGCGCCCATGAGGTGGCCGATCTCATGGGTAAAGGAAAGATTGTCTATCGCACTGTTACGTTCCACCACACAAAAGGCAGAGCCATAGCTTGCGAGGATCGTAGCGGCAAGTCCGACATAGTCACCGTCAAAGTCTTCCGTAATCAGGATGCAGAAGTCGGCATCATACTGTTCCCGCTCGCTAAAGACATCATTGAATTTATCATTGCCAATACTGTACTGCCATTCGTTGAGCGCTACGTCAATATCGGATGAGGCCACATCAGGATAATTTCTCACGTAGGCGATCTCCACCTGAAAATTCACCTGGCTGTTGGCATAGATAGTATTGGATAATTCAGCGCATTCAAGTGCGAATCCAATAGGATCCGCTTCATTCAGCGCAGCGTCATGATCAAAGCCAACCAATATCCTGATGTAGCAATCATTGCCTCCGGATCTCAGGTCATTCTCTTCGGGCAACTCAAAACGCGGCTGATCCATTTCTGCCGGAACCGCTTGCCCCAGTTTCATGCTTTCATATTGCGCAGGCGATTCCTCTTTTGGCGCGTACTGCTGATTGATGATGTAGATGATATGGCGGTTGCCACCTAAAGGGGTAATGCTGTAAACTAACCTTGGGTTGACTGCGATGTTGCCGTGTATCATACCATCGTGCCACACCAATGTGGCGGTGGCGCCATTGCCGGCTTTGCCGCACCAGGCCATCAATCCACCGGCTTGTTCATTTCTACGGCTCAGCGTAAAAATGATGCCGGTGGTTCCTGGCAGTGTGAGCTGCAATTCATCTGCAGCGGGATCGAATGCAAGCTCGGCATACCAGTGTTGCAAAACGAATTTGCTTTTTAATGCACTCGCTGCATACGCTCTTTCTTTTGTGCTGAGTTGTGCTTCATCGAGTTCCTTCAGCGTTGCGACAGCAGCCTGTGCCAGCACAGTGTTGTAATGAAACAGGGAGAACATTACAAGCAGCAGGCAGTAAACTGCGGATGTGATAACATTTTTCATGGTCATGAATTGGAATGTGTTGAAAAACGCTGACACTATTTTGTTTCCAGGGCATTCACCTTATCCGAAAGCGCTGCATTTTGCTTTTGCAGAGCGATTACATACAAGGTGAGCTCTTCAATTTTCTGCATCATCTTATTTTGCATATCACCCACCGAAATACCGTCTGCCTCCAGTTCTTCAGCGGAAGGGATGCCGGGGAGGTGATTGTTGCTGGCTATGAAGTGCTCTAATTCATGAAGAGGGAGCAGCTTATAGTCGCTTTCAAATACATAGTCGGGCCATGCTGCGGTTTCCACTTTCAGTTCGCGGCAGGCCACCTTGCCTTCTACGGAAAGCTTATAGCCGGTTTTAGGAGTGGAAGTTCCCATTCCGATACGGCCATCAGACAATATGAATAATTGATCGCCGGTAACATTATTGCCAAAGGTGATGTTACCCAGATTGCTGGCAATTTTCAGGTTGTTGCCCGAACACTGGATAAATGCTTTTTGCGCGCTGGAATTGTAGAAATCAATATAGGCATCGGTACCATCCAGGCGCATGAGTTCATTGGAACCTTTGAGGTGAAGGAGGGCTGAGGGGGTGGTAGTACCGATACCCACTTTGCCATTCGATTTTAATGTCATCACTGTTGACGTGCCTGCGGTGAACTGCACCTTGCCGCCGGAATTGGTTCCTACGGTACCGAGCCGGAAGTCATCACCGGTTTGCTGGATATAACTTTTTGCAACGGTGCTGTTGAAGAGTTGAATGTATGGGTTTGTCCCATCGATCCGCATCACTTCATCATTTCCGAGGATGTGCAACTTAGCAGCAGGTGCTGTGGTTCCAAGCCCGACGTTGCCTGAAACAAATAATCCGTTTACCGGCGGGGTGGTGGCAACTCCAATGGCAACTCCACCATTGCTGCTTACGAATAGTTTGGTGGTGTTGTTTACTTGTACACGCAAAGCATCTTCACCGGCATCTGAATTTATATGCACGCGTGCATTAGGATCGGCGACATTGAAGCCGCTCCGTCCAGTTCCATCCACTACAAAGCGCGGTGTTCCTGTTTCAGGCCCTACCTGGAAAGCGTTACCGGCAAAGTCAGTATTGACATGAAGTTTTGCGGTTGGTAAGGCCGTTCCTATACCTGTTTTTCCATCATAGTCAATGAAAAACCTGTTGTAGCCAACATAGTTTCCGGAGATATTGCGTACCTGCTGAATATAGAATTGATTGTTTTCTGATGTGGTAGATGTACGTGCAAGAATTTTCCATTTTGTTTCATCGCCAATAACATTGGAGAAGGAAGAGAGATATATACGGGCATAGCCATCGGTACTAACTTCTTTAAGCCAGATATGCGGATGATCGACATCGCCTGATTTGCTGAGATGCAAAAATGCCAGTGGAGCAACGGTGCCAAGCCCGATCTTCTCCCCGTTGTCATACAAGGTGCCATCTACCAGAGAGGATCCGTTCCATTTGGGAATAAAATTATTTGTCAGGCCAGTAATGCCGGTCGGTGAAGCCCAGCTCAAAGCGCCACTTCCATTGGTGGCAAGCAACTGTCCACTTGTTCCATCGGCTGAAGGCAAGGTCCAGATGTTATTTGATGTAATGGAGGATGGTGCTTTGAAGCCAACGTAGTTCGCACCGTTGTTGGTAAGTTCCGAAAATCTCATCTCACTGGTAGCAGGGAGCAATGCAGTGTTTGGTTTTAGGTTGATGCCACCGGTTGAAGTGGTGGGCGGTGTGATGTCAAGCATCGTGGTCGGCGTAGTGGAGCCACCGATGTTTACTTTGCCCATAAACCAGGCATCCTTCCAGGCGGTGGTGGAGGTTCCCAGGCTCTTACTGTTGGTAGTGCTGGGAACGAGACTCTGATTGACCGACGTGGGAGCAACAAGGTTTGATAATGTTGTGTTTGCCTGGCTGAAAACCTGCAGGTTAAAGGTGCACACCATAAAGGCGATTGCCGGTACAATGTGTAACAGGGATTTTTTCATAAGTGAATTTTTTTGATGAATTGATGATGGAACAAAGATGCATATCGTAAGAACACAAGTTAATTCAGTTTTCCGAACGGCAGGTTGCGTTTTCCAAATGGTTAGGATTATCGGGAAAGCTTCAGGAATAATGAAAATCCAGCTGTTGAATAGGCAGCGCTGCGTCATGAGACGGGTAATTGCCCGCCATTCAGTATACCTGAAAGTTGAACCAGTGTCATTTGGAGCGCTGCTTCAAAAGGTATGATCAGATGCTGCACCTTTTCTGCTGTCAGGCCGGAGGCCGCATTAGACTCCATCTCTGTTGCAAGGTGATGCAGGTGTTCCAACCCGAACATCAACAGTTGCGGTTTAATGGAATGAATCTTATGATTAAACTTCCCTGCCTCCTGGTTTTCCATGGCGCTTTTTATTTCCGTAAGAGCAAGTGGAGCGGATTGAATGAATTTTTCAATGTACAGCTTCATCAAAGCAGTATCGCCATCACAGTATTTTCGCAGCGCGGATAAATCAATCTTCCCGCTGTCTGTGCGTATGCTGCCTGCAAGCAACGCCTGCTGCTGAGTGCCTGCTGCGTTCCAGCCGAGCACGCCGGCAATGAGCATCAATAGTTCGGTCGCCACAAATGGTTTGGCAAGATGAGCGCTGATGCCGGCATTAAAACCATTCTCAATTTCTTCACGCGTGGCAGAAGCGGTAAGCGCTATAATGGGAATAGCTTTTTTTTCGCCAGTAAATTCCTGCCTTATTTTTTTCGTTGCCTCATAACCATTCAACTCCGGCATTTGTACATCCATCAGGATTACATCATACGATTCTTCAGACAGCGCTTCCAACGCTTCTTTTCCGTTTTCCGTTACATCTATCCTCATGGTTGGCACCAGCCGTTTAAGTGATTCAACAGTCACCAGTTGATTATATTCATTGTCTTCTGCCAATAATATTTTAAGCGAGGCAAATCGTGAATAGTCAATTTCCGCTGCCGGCCGGTGTATTTTCCGATAATCCTCAGCAGTTGAATTTTCGTAGGGTATGGTGAAAGAGAAAACTGAACCCTTGTTTTCTTCACTTGCCACCTTTATTTCGCTGCCATGCAGCTGAACAATTTGTTGCGCGATGGAAAGTCCTAATCCTGTTCCACCATATTTGCGGGAAGTATCCGCCGCCGCCTGCCTGAATGATTCGAAAATGGTATTGAGTTTTTCTTTTGAAATGCCGATGCCGGTATCTTTAATCTGAAAGGTGACATTTGCAAAACTTGATAATGGGGAAAGCGCGATGGATTCCGTTAACTCACCGGTCACCTCCACGGTCACTTTTCCTTTCTCGGTAAACTTGATGGCATTACCGATCAGATTGATGAGCACCTGGAATAATCTTGTTGAATCACCGAGCACATAATCCGGCACTGCCTTGCTGATGTTCATTTCAATGCCTAATCCGGTTTCCTCCGCTTTATGGCGCAAGGTGTTCATCACGTTTTCCGTGACTTCCCGAATACTGAAGGGTGATTTTTCAAGTTGCATTTTGCCAGCCTCGAGCTTGCTCAGATCAAGCACATCATTCAGGATCACCATCAGGTTTTCCGAAGATTTCCTGATAGCTTCAAGGTAAAATCGCTGCTGCTCTGTAACAGGCGTATCAAGCAGCAGGTTAGTGAGGCCGATGACGGCATTCATGGGCGTTCGTATCTCATGGCTCATGTTGGCAAGAAAACGGGATTTGAATTGCTCGCTTTCTTCCGCCCTCAGCTTCTCCTGTTCAATCACCTTATTTTTTTCTTCCAGTTCTTTCGCTGCTTTTTGCTTCAGCCAAAAACGGTTGAAAAGCAAGCCGATAATGATCAACAGGAATATGGAACCGGCAATGAACAGGTTGCGGATTTTCTTTTGCGCAGAAAGCCGTATTTCCGCGGCATCGCCCTTCTTTTGCTGCTCTGCGGCAGCCAGTGCCGCTTTGTTCTGATATTCAAACTCAAACTGCTTTCTCAAAACATCTTTCCTGGCGTCCTTGCTTTCCACACTGTCACGGGCAGCCAGGTATTCCAGGGAAAAGGCATACGCTTTGGCAAAATCTTTTTTGTTGCTGTACACATCCATCAACAGGCGCGTGATGGATTGCATGTTTCGTGCATTGCCATTCACTTTATAATATTTATAGGCTGTCTTCAAGAGCATTTCTGCGCTGTCCGTTTTAATTCCTTTCCGGAGAAAAGCACCGGCAAGGCTGGTATATGTTTCCAAAAGCGTGGCAGTATCGGTTGTTTGCTTCGCATAACGGATGCTGAGGCCATAGAAGGCAATTGCTTTATCATAGTCTTGCAGGTTTATCCAGGTCGAGCCAATGTTTAAATATGACTTTGCCAGCGCACTTCGGGTACCGATCCTTGTCCTGATCTGCAAGCTGCTGTCATAGTACGCGAGAGCAGAATCATACTTTTTCATCTCGTCATAAATTCCGCCAAGGTTATTGTAACGCAGCGCTATGGCATGTTCATCTTTTATTTTCTTGGCCATACGAAGCGATTTCCGGCCATAGTCAAGGGCTTCTCGGTAAAATTCCATTTCAAAAAATATCTGTCCGATATTATTCAGTTCTATCGCCACATCGGCATCATTACCAAAATGCTCGTCGAGCTTCATGCCCAGGAATAAATAGTCGAGCGCACGCTGGTATTCCCCTTTGATGCGATAGAGGTGACCGAAGTTGGAATAGGCAGTGGCCAGTTGTGCGGAGTCTTTTGATGCAATCGTATAAGGAAGGCTTTTCTGCAGCCAATACAAACTGGTATCTGCTCCCTTGTAGTTATACACCACCGCAAAATCATTGTACACGAGGCCAAGGTGATGCGGATCATTGCTCTCCAACGCTGTCTGAAGTGTCCGTTGCAGGTACTTGATGCCTGAGTCGGCTTCTTCCGTGTACCTATTATAGTAACTGGAGATCCAGTAGTAGGCTTCGGCTTTTTGATACAGGTAAAATTTCTTGTTATCATGCTGAAACGAAGGCGGCAACGACAACAATAAATCCATGGCCTGGTTCGCGAAGTTCAGCGAGATGGTATCTTCCGCTTCCTCGGCGATACGGTTCATCAAAACAATTCTCGATGTATCGTGGTCCGCCTTTTCCAGCGCTTGCCGGAGAGAATCAATCAGTGGCGATTGTCCGTATGCAGACAGCAACAACAGAAAAACTGAGAAGAAGGAGATGCTGAGCTTCATAGGTGGTTATCGGGGAAAGGTGGTGCTGCGAGTTATGCTTATCCTTGATGGTGCTGCAGGGTATCTTCCCATCGGTTGGGATGATTTTCCAATCGGAATGGAAATTCCTGTTTTATGATGACTTGTTTCTCAACACGGATTCAATCTCCGCTTTTCTTCTCCGGGCTACTTCCACTTTCGACTCGTCTTTCATGAGCAAGAAGCCGGATGGCAGATACCGGTGAACGTATTGCATATTGATGAGGTGCGATTTATGAACCCTCAGGAAACCATTCTCCTGCAACAGCTCTTCATACTCCCGCAATGGCTTTGATGCGAGGAAGGTTTTTCGGGAGGCAAGAAAAAATTTTGTGTAGCTGCGTTCCGCTTCACAGCGGATAATGTCATCAGGATGAAAAAAGAATACGCCTTCCGTAGTGGGGATCGCCAGCCGGAAGTCTTTTGTCTCCCTGCTTTGAATGGTTTGCAGCAGATTCTGATAGAGTGCGGGCCGGTGCTGTGCCTGGTCGCGCTTCTCGAGGTGGCGTTGTATGGCTTGTGCCAGTTCATCTTTCTGAACAGGTTTCAGTAAATAATCAAGCGCACTGAACCTGATGGCCCTGATGGCGTATTTTTGAAAAGAGGAAGTAAAGATGACGTCGAAATTCTTTTCGGCTATCATGTTCAGCAGGTCGAAACCGGAATATTGTGGCATCTCCACATCCAGAAAAATCAGGTCGGGCTGTTCAGTGCTTATCAGATGCCGCGCCAACAGTGCATCGCCCGCGAGAAGGATAGAAGATATTTCGGGCTGATATTTTTCTATCAACAGCTTCAAAGTATCTCTCGACAGGTCATCATCATCCACTATAAGGGCCTTGATCATTATTCGAATGTAAGACTACTTATGCTTTCATCCATACAACTCCGCAAAAAATGAAATGGACGATACCGGATCAGATAGTCCATCCGGTGACTTTTTTGCCAGTGTGGATGATGGCCGGTCACGTCATTACAAAATGGGGCCATTAAATAAATCATTATTTATCTATATTAGCTGCAGTCAGCTTGTGTTGCAAGCCATCGCTTCCGTCATCTACACTTGTACTAAAAATAATTTGATATGCTTAAATCTTGTTTCCTGATAGTATCATTTTGTATGGCTTGCTGTACAATGTGTTTTGCTCAAAAGCAATTAAGCGAATGGATATGGAATGGGACTACAGAGAGTGCTCACTATGTTTCGATAGCGGATTCGGCGCAAGTGGCATTCGATGCTTCAAAATTACCGGCCCAACTTGGAATGGAAGATAACAGCGAACTCCGCTTGCTGCATGCGGAGACGGATCCATTGGGATTCACGCATTACCGCTACCGGCAGACCTACCTGGGAGTTCCGGTGGAACATACGATGTACATCGTTCATGTGAAGGCGGGAAAAATTGCAGGGCTGAGTGGCAACCTTCTTAAGGGCTTTGGAGTTGATTTGCAAAGACGGAGCGCAGCGCTGTTATCCGGTGAAGCTGCCAGAACAACCGCTTTGGAAGCCGTGAAGGCAACTGCTTATCAAACAGATCCTGATCCCATCCATTCAACAACACTCAGTCCTGAATTGGTTTGGTACTGCGAAAGCCGCCTGCACAATCCTCGCCAATTGCAGCTTGCTTACAAGGTGGATGTGTATGCGATAGAACCCCTCAGCCGCGAATGGATATTTGTGAATGCGATGACTGGTGCAATACTGGGCAGGGAAGACCGCTTGCATTCGATTGATGCTACAGGTACAGCAGCCACGGCATATAGTGGCAGTGTTACTATTCACAGCGACCTCGACAACGGAATTTACAAGTTACATGATCTGACACGCGGGCAGGGTATCTTCACGTTAAGTCAAGGTGGTGATGATTATACATCAAACTCCGCTAACTGGACACTTACTGGATTCAATCAATATGCATTGGATGTCCACTATGGCATGGCGGCGACTTATGACTATTACTTTACGAAATTCGGTCGCAACAGCCTTGACAATGCGGGCTTGCCTTTATACGGATACCTGAAAAGTTCAGTGGTGGATAATGCACTATGGAATGGTACTTCCATGATATACGGAAAGACTTCTGCCAACAGTAGTGGTGTAGCCACCATTGATATATGTGGCCACGAATTAACCCATGGAATTACGCAATACACCTGCGCGCTGCAGTATTTTAATGAATCAGGGGCCATCAATGAGAGCCTGAGTGACATCCTGGGCAAGAGCGTTCAGTTCTTTCAGAAGCCATCAGATATTAACTGGGTAATAGGAAACGATATGGATTGGCTGATCAGGGATTTATCAGACCCCAACCAGTATGGTCAGCCGGATACCTACCTGGGGACCTATTGGTGGACCTCGTCATCGGATAATTACGGAGTGCATTTTAACAGCGGTATAGGCAACTTTATGTTTTACCTTTTGGTGAATGGCGGAAGCGGCACCAACGACAATGGTGATACTTATCATGTGGATGCAATTGGCCAGGCTAAAGCGGAACAGATCATTTACCGTTCGCAAACGGTTTATCTTTTCAATCTGGCGCAGTACAGTGACTGGCGCATAGCCTGTATCAATGCAGCTACGGATTTGTATGGAGCAGCTTCGGATGTGGTTACACAAGTGAAAAACGCCTGGTACGCTGTTGGTATCGGCGCACCGGGAAATGCCCAGCCATCCAATACCTGTAATAAACCGCCCTCACTCAGTTCTTCTGCCATCACCTCCTCCTCCGCTACCGTAAGTTGGGGAAGTGTGTTTGGTTCGATAGGTTATAACATTCAGTATAAACCCTATGTAGGAACGCAATGGACTACTGTTACGGGCCTGCCGCTGTTAACCTCCAAGACACTTAACGGATTAGCCTGGGGTACGATCTACAACTATCGAGTGCAGACGAAATGCCTTGGCGGTTTCTCTCAGTATTCCACCGACAAAGTATTTACAACTTCTTCGCAAGGTGAAGTGTATTGTAAATCAAATGGCAATAACAATGCGATCTATGAATACATTGACTATGTAAACATCGGAAATATAAGCAGGGCGTATGCTTATCCGGATGCCGGTGGCTATTATAATGCCACGTCGCTAAGTACAACGGTGAATAAAGGGGCTGCATATCAGCTAACGCTCAGCGCCGGGTTCAACGGGTTCATGGAAGCTGACGCATATCCTGAGAACTGGGCTGTATTTGTTGACTGGAATATAGACGGAGATTTTGCTGATGCAGGTGAAACAGCACTTACTACCAATACAACTGACGCGGGTAATAAAACGGTAACACTGGCTATTCCTTATACGGCTGCCACAGGCTCCACCCGTATGCGTGTGAGCATGAACTATGATGCCACTCCCACTGCCTGCGGCGCTTTCAATTATGGCGAAGTGGAAGATTATACACTCCAGCTTCAGGAGCCATTGTGTTCAGAAACCTTTGAACCCAACAATGCTAAAGGAAATGCAAAATCAATTGCGACGAATGCTGATGTTTTATCCCAGATCAGCAGTGCTGCCGATGAAGACTGGTTCGCTTTCAGCAATAGTGCTGCGGCCAGCAATATCAAAGTGAAGCTCTCCACCCTGCCTGCCAACTATAACCTCAAATTTTATGATGTGAACGATAACTTCGTGACAGAATCTAAAAAAGGAGGAACCACTAATGAATCCGTCATCTTCAATACAAGTGTGGTGGGCACCTATAAAGTGAAAGTCTATGGCAAAAACGGAGCCTTCAGTAATTCACAATGCTATACGATTAACGCAAAAATCAGCGCGTCTCCATTCAAACTGGAGGAAGAGGAACCAATAGCCAGCACCGAACCGTTGGTAACACTGTATCCCAATCCTGCCGCCACCCAACTGAATGTGTCGATTAAGGGATCAGGCGGAGAAAGTATACTCATCGTGATGACGAATACCTTAGGACAGGTGATGCTGCAACAGGAAGCCGGTGATACAGAGGCAACAATACAGCTGGCACTGGATAATTTCCCGGAGGGAATTTATTTTGTACAGTTGCTTGGCAAAAAGTGGCGGGCTGTCGAGCGGCTGGAGATCTTGCGCTGACGCTTTATCTTATCTCCATCGTTCTCTTTCCGCATTTATATTGCAGGTGACCTGTTTTCATTGCTCAATGGCAGCAATCAGCGCAGCATCAAACGGCGTTACCTTTGATTTGAAATGACAGACATATTCGCCGGACTCATTCACAAGGTATTTGTTGAAATTCCAGCTGACTTCTGAATCTTCCACTCCATTTAACTTTTTCTCTGTAAGCCAGTGATAGATAGGTGCCATGTCTTTTCCTTTCACCGAAATTTTCGCGGCTAATGGAAACGTAACGTCATACCTGGAAGTGCAGAACTGTTTGATTTCTTCATTGGTGCCGGGTTCCTGTCCCATAAAATCATTGGCGGGAAATCCGATGATGACCAGTTTGTCGCGGTACTGCCGGTAGAGTTTTTCAAGATCTTCATACTGTGGGGTATAACCACATTCCGAAGCCACGTTCACGATTAGAATCTTTTTACCTTTGAACGATGCCAGTTCAATTATTTCACCGTTAATGGATGTCACTTTATAATCATAAATAGTTGACGGCGGATGTTGGGCAATTGGCAGCATCGTCAGAAAGATGCAGATAAAGATTGGATTGGTCATTTTCAGAATTTTTTGTAGTCTTCTTTAAAATCGTATAACCCATTTAAATCAAAATTGTTTCAATCATGCGTGTGGCTGTTTACAGGAAAGAACATTTTAACGCGGCGCACCGGCTGTATCGCAAGGACTGGGACGATAAAAAAAATGCGGAAGTATTTGGTTTGTGCAGTAACCCGCTTTACCATGGTCACAACTATTATCTGGAGGTAAAAGTAACCGGTGAAGTGGATCCGGAGACAGGGTATGTGATTGATCTCAAAATACTGAAAGAGATTATTAAAGCAGAAGTGCTGGAAAAGTTTGATCACCGCAACTTGAATGAAGATACGGTCGAGTTTCAAGATCTCAATCCCACCGCTGAAAACATTGTTTGGGTGATATATGAGAAAATCCGCAAAAAACTGGATTTGAAATTGGAACTGGCCGTACGGTTGTATGAGACAGAAAGGAATTTTGTGGAATATCCCGGTTGACGCGCAGGCCGTTATGCAAACAGTACTACCAGGATAAATTATTGAGCGGGCAGTTGGTAATCAATGCCAAAATACTTTGCATATTCTTCCATGGGTGGCAACCCCATTTTCTGCCGGCGCGCATTCACATTTTTTTCATCTTCAATCGGGTAAAACTTCCAGCCGCCGGTTTCCTGGTCCGGAACCACTTGCGAACCATACAGCTGCTTTTTGTTTTCACGCAGTAAGATTCTGTCTTCCAGCATAGCCAAATCGCTTCCCCGCGATTCTCCTTCCGCAACCGATCGCCTTAGCAATGGCAAATATTTTTTCTGCTTTTCTAACCCTGCATGTTGAATAACCAGGAAACAAACCTGGTTGCTTGTTGTCCCGAAGACGCTTCTGTCCAACCATCCGTATTGATGGATGAGTGCTTCAACAAAAACCTGGTTGGTGCTGTCAATATATACCATGAATTGTGCAGAATCACCACGGGTCCTGGTTTTTTGGTCACGGTCAATAACCAGTTTGAGCCGTTGATGAATGGTGGCGGTATCAATTTTTCCACGGTAATTAAAAACCATTTTTGCGGGAGTGATATACCGTGTATGGTACATCCCTGTGTAGGGAGCGTTTGATTTTGCGGAAAATAAATAAAGGTAATCGGGAAACGGAAGGATGGTGTCATAAACAGATTCACGTGATTCGAAATATTTCAGTTCCATGCCCTTTCCAAAATTCGCATAACATGTGCCTTGTGTATAGTAGTTGTTCAGCGAACAAATCTTTTTTTCATCAAGCGGCAACCATTTATCGCTTTTCAGATAGGCGGCCATTTTGCCAGGCTCATTCCTGTTATGAGCATTACCGCTTATCGTTATCATCCTCCAGGCGGGATGGGCCAGGAATTGTTTCCTGATCTTTAAAAACATGATGCTGTCTCGCGGATAGGTTTGTTCTGTTCCTTTGTTGATGTCGAAAAAGAAAAGCTGAACTTTTGGATTGTCGTTCAGATTGGAAATAATATTGGCCCATGCAAATGATTCCCTGCCATCTTGCTGTGGCGGGTTTGCAAAAAACGGAGATTGGAAAATACTGCTGTCAGCGCCTGATGAAAGATAAAGTTGCATTTGTTCCGGTACTATTTCCAGCCCCACCTGAACACTGTCGCCTTTGCCGGTGAATAGCCGGGCAAGTCCGGTTACCAATTGTGCAGGTTCGTTCGTGCCATGCATTTCGCCAACCATAATAATTTGATAGGGAGAAAGCAATGTGTAAATGCTGTCAGAAAGTTGTTCCGGGTTGTCAACTTGCACTGCACCATTGCGTAATAGTATCGCGGCGTCCTGGCCGAATGAGGCAGAGCCGGCCAAGGTTAGTATCAGGATTAAGTGCACGCTTGTAAACATCCGTCGCATGACGTTAGCTTTTGATTGCCTGCTGTATCCAAATCCGGGTGAAGGGCAACCGGATGATCGCCGACATGTTGTTGGTGGAAGTGGAACGGGGTTTTCCAATCTAAAATTCCGGATGAAGAAAAGGCTGTTTCAAAAGACTATTTAATTTTTTTGAAACAGCCTGTCATACTAAGTTGCCTGGCTTTCCGAAACAGGATGGCTATTGGTTGCCCACCATCACCTTTTCGGTGTAGGTGTAATTTCCCTTGGTAAGTTTAACAATATATAAACCGGGCATCCAGTCTTTACAATCCACTACCATATTCATTACATCCGACTGATCAATATTTTTCCGGTACACGATTTCTCCAATGGCATTCGAAATATCCACACTTATATTTTCCCGGTTGCCGGCCTCATTGAAACTGAGAATAAAATAGGAGGTGGCTGGACTGGGCCATAGTCTTAAAATTCGGTCGTTTACATTCTCATTCTCATCGCCATTGCTCAGGTTTTTCTGCGGATTGGAGAGGTTACAATTGGTGGAGACAGGGGTATAATCACCAACAGACGTACGGATGCTATCCAAAACCGTACGGTAGGTTTGTATCAGGGTGGCGTAGGATGAATTATTGATCAGGTTACTGTTTTCTTTCGGATCAGTGCTGATGTCGTAAAATTCTTCAACCACGCTCGTGCAATAATGCTTCACATATTTATATTGTGCAGAACGCACTGCCCTGATGGAAGGCGCACCGGATTCGCCGGCATACTGATAAAAGAAATATTTTCTTTGAGAAGACCCATCGGCAAGTTTACTTAGCGACATTCCATCCATATTATACGTATTGGTAATGTGCGCTGCGTCCAGCAAGGAAGGTGCGATATCAATATTAGTAGCCATCATATTGGAGAATACGGTTCCGGCCTGAAACCATGATGGAAACCGGATGTAAAGAGGTACACGGATCGATTCTTCCTGTGCGATCTGCTTAGCTTCCAGTTTGTGTTCTCCCATCAGATAACCATTATCGGAGGTAAAAATCACCATGGTACTGTCAAGTTCATTATGTGATTCCAGCCAACCCATGACGGCTGAAACATTGGCCTCTACCCCTGCCAGGTTCTGGAACTCCAGCAGTGTGAGTGAATCTGTTTCATCAGAAGTGTAGTTCCAGTTATGGGTGTCATAAAAATAGGAGGGATAATTATAGCTGTATTTACTGAAGTTGGACGGGAAGGGCATTGTTTCCGTCGTGTAAAGACCAAGGTCTGCCGGCCTTGGAACATTAGGTCCGTGAGGAACCCGTGTAAAAAACATAAGCAGGAAAGGGCTTGTTGGCGGCACACTGTTCAGAAAATTCATGGCCAGCGTCTGATAGTTGTCGGAAATGTGCCCCAAAAGGGTGGTGTCCGGACCATTATTTATATTAAAATTTGCATTGATGTAAATATTGCCATCACTGGTAGCCCAATAGTTGAATCCCGAGGGCTTACCCTGCATCTGCCCGTATTTTCCCACAAATCCTGTATAGTAGCCGTTGTCTTTCAATATCTGCTGCACTAAAGGTTTGCCGTCAGTCATACGGGTACTGTTATCCAGCGCGCCATGATGATGAGCATACAGCCCTGTATAAATGGATACCCGGCTTGGTGCACATTGAGATGTTGTGGGAAAGGTATAGGTGAAGTTGGCCCCTTCATTGGCGATACGGTTAATGGAAGGAGTAAGAAACCAGGAAGGTCCGCCGGATGGCTGATAGTTGTCATAGCGTCCATCATCTAAAAGAAAAATAACAAAATTGGGCTTGTTGATAACCGGTGGGGTGGTTTTGGTCACAAAAGTCACCGGCGTGGTCCATTTTGAAACGTCAGACCCGCAAACACTTTGCACGCAAACATCGTAAGAGGTATTGTTTAACAGCCCGTTAAATTGGTAACTGGTGGAAAGAACATTTGTGATGACGGTATAGGCTGAAGCGGAATGCAGTTTATACCGGACTTTGAATACTGTGGATCCGCATTGAGCGACCCACGAGACGGTTGCCTGATCTTTGGTGATATTAGATACGGAGACACTTATCGGGTCGGCGCACTTTTGCGTCGTTTTATTCACTTGCTTCCAGCCGCTGTTTACATTATTCGAACAATATGCGGCCACGGCAAAAGTATAGTCTGTATTGGGAGTCAATCCGGTAAAGTTGAAAGAAGTACCTGTAATGATATCCGGCAGCAGAATGAAAGTTCCGGTAGCCAGTTTGTATTTGACCATATAATAGGATGCACCGCTTACTGCATTCCAGGTAAGCGTAGCGTTACAACTATATAAGTTGGGCATCGCCACATTAGCAGGCTTTGCCAGGTTACATTGTGCAAAAACGTTGACCGAGATAAATAGAAAGAGAAAAAGCAGGGTAACTATTCTTTTCATACAAAATTATTTATGCTATGTAAGCGTGATATCATCAAATCCGGTATGCTACTCTATTTTGAAAAATCTCTAAAGGTTCAATTCAACGCTGGCATCAATGTCAAATAAAATCTTCATGCTGTTTCTGCACTCCTACAGACACTTATTTCATCCCATATTCCGGCACTCAACCGAAATAAGAGGATGTATTCCTCACCTAAAACTTAGCTATTTGAACCGTACAATCAAAAAATGCCGCTGTTATCGCAGCATTTCCCTGATGTGTGTCCTGTAATTAAGAAAACCCTGAGGTTATCAACATTTAAACTTAAGTAACATAAAAATGTTTCAACATTTTTGATTTTCCAAGCAAATACAGGATTTTATTTCCGGCAAGTTGTGTCGTCCTTAAAAATCATCAAATTACTCTTTATTTTAACGCATTAAGTAAGAATATCTGCTAAAATGTCAATTCTGAGGTTGTCCCAACCGGCTTTAACTGTCTGAAATTGGAATAACCGTTACCCTGCAAATTTTGCTTTTGATATGTTCGCGTTGGAGCAGTTATGCAGTTATTAACACTTAGCAGTTCTATGTTTACGGTCCAGCCAGATTCGTCATTTGAAAAATCCGGTTGAAATTGAAATACCTTCGCAGCATTCCAAAAGGAAAAATCGATTTAATTTTTGAAATCCGTTCAGCATTTCAGTGCCATACTTCTTCTTTTAGGCCAGTTGGTTGTTTCAACATCCTGCAATGAAAGCAACGCGCGCTTTCAAAACCGTCAGTATGCATGGGAAGAGATGCAGCCATTAAGCGATTCGGATCTGCTGCTTGCTCACCGGATCGACACTTTCTTTCAGCATAAAGCGAAAAGAGCGGGCCTGAATGGTGCTGTACTGGTGGCGCAGCATGGCAAAATTTTGTATCAGAAGAATTTCGGTTACCTGCAGTATGCCGGGAAGAAATCGCTCAGCGACAGCTCCTCCTTTCAACTCGCATCTGTCAGTAAGCCCTTTACCGCCACTGCTATTCTGCAGTTGCAGGAAAAGGGACGATTGAAAATAGATGATCCTGTAGCTAAATATATTGAGCAATTTCCTTATGAACAGATTACCATCCGTCACCTGCTCAACCACCGTTCGGGGCTGCTCAACTACATCTACCTGTTTGATACGATGAAACTTGATGCAGGCACCTTTATCAATAACCAGGATGTGGTGAATTATTTCATACGGCAACAGCCGCCATTACAATCCGTTCCCGGACATCATTTTCAATACTGCAATACCAATTACGCGCTGCTCGCCCGTGTGGTGGAACTGGTCAGTGGGCAATCTTTCGGCAGTTATCTTTCCGAAAATATTTTCAAGCCTGCTCACATGTATCATACCTATCTGCGCGATGTGACGGACACCGTTCCCAATCTAAACCAATCAGTAGCGTATGAAGGAAGCAAATGGACAAAGGTGGGTGATGTGCCCTATGACGGTGTCGCAGGAGATAAAGGAATATACTCCACCACTACTGATCTTTTCCTGTTCGATCAGGCATTAAATCATGGCCTGCTGCTTCCGAAGGAGTTGCTGGATGAAGCCTATAAAGGATATAGTTACGAAAAACCCGGTAGGAAGAATTACGGGCTTGGCTGGCGACTGAAAGAAATGGATGACAGTACCAAGATCATCTATCACAATGGCTGGTGGCGTGGATACAACACCCTGTTTGTCCGGAGGCCGGATAAGGAAACCTGCATCATCGTGTTGGCGAACAAATATAACCGAAACGTGTATGATATCGGACCACTCTATGAGATCCTGGGGTTGAATCCGGGTGATAAGGAAGAAGCAGAGGAATAAAACTGACGATTTTGATGTTGGTTGCTACATGAGGAAGCATGGATTTTTGCACTGATCAAACCTGCTTCGATAGGAATGAACATTGTCCGGGGATTACTTATTTTTTCCAAGCCACATTTTACAGTGATGCCCAGGACTAAACCTATCGCTGCTTTATTATACAAAATGAATGGTCAATACGAATAGATATCAAGGTGGTCTTTACGGAGAACATACAACCGGTTTTTTTCTATTCTTACATCTTCCACCGCCGCAGTATCAGGCAGTGAAATATATTTCGATTCCACGGTTTTAAGCTGATACGCATGCAGCGAATCCGCTTCTTGAAAAAACAACTGACCGCCCCGAACCTGGAATTTGCCGATGTTTTTAAAAGGCAGCGTCTGATAGTAGGTTCCGTAAATATCAAAGATCACAATACCCTCGGCGGGATCGCTCAGGTAAATGTATTGATCGTTTTCCTGCATGTAAACAGGGTGAATGGCATTTCCAAGCAGGGAAAACATGTCACCGCTTTCCACAATAACATCATTGTTCTTATCAATCTTTTTCAATTTATAATCCTGGTCATCAAACACCCAGATGTTATTATCCAGTGATGAAAAACACGTTGCGCTGTAGCTTTGAATATTGATTTTGCGAAGGGATAAGGCGCTTATTTCCGACAGGGTATTGTCAAGTATCACGATGGTGCCATAGTCGGGATAAGAAAGTACCAGCCGCATTGGATTAGTAGCATCAGCAAATGCAAGTCTTCCATATCGGTTTTGGTTGAAAGTGGCAAGCAGGTTTCCGGCAGAATCTACCTTTTGCAATTCATTGCGGGCAGTGATCAGATAACCGTTTTGCAAATAGTCAGTAGTAATAAATCCAGCATCAGTTTTCACCGATACCAGCAATACAAAATTCAGTACGATCTGCAGCATGGATAGCATGGTACTAAAATAAGCTTTGTATGGAAGACCGTAAACAGCGGCACAGTGCTAAGAAAAAACAGACCGCTGATAGAGTGGTGCTGCGAAAGTGATCATATTATTTTATGGATGACTTCTTCAATAGAGATGCCTTCCGCTTCCGCCTTGTAGTTTAGAATAATGCGATGGCGCAGCACAGGCGTAGCCACTGCCTTCACATCTTCAATATCCGGCGAATATTTGCCGTTGATGGCGGCATTACATTTGGCGCCCAGCACCAGGAATTGAGATGCCCTTGGACCTGCACCCCATGAAACATAGTCATTGACTACGGCAGGCGCTTCCGGCTGGCCGGGTCGTGTTTTACGAGCAAGCGCAACGGCATACTTGAGCACATTGTCGGCAATGGGAATTTTTCGTACGAGCTGTTGAAAAAACTGAATATCACTTCCCGACACGATTTTTTCAACGGAACTCCGCTGTGAAGAAGTGGTGCCCTTCACCATGGCAATTTCTTCATCGTTGAGCAGGTAATCCAGTTTAATGTTAAACATGAAACGATCCAGCTGTGCTTCAGGCAAAGGATAGGTTCCTTCCTGTTCAATCGGATTTTGCGTAGCCAGTACAAAAAACGGCAGCGGCAACGTATGCAACTGCCCGGCAAACGTCACACTGCGTTCCTGCATCGACTCGAGCAACGCAGCCTGTGTTTTGGGTGGTGTCCGGTTGATTTCATCGGCCAGGATGATATTGGCAAAAATGGGCCCTTTGTTAAAATAAAACTGTCGTGATTCATTCATGATCTCTGAACCAATGATATCAGATGGCATCAGGTCAGGGGTGAACTGGATTCTTTTGAAACTGAGGTCCAGTACATCGGCAATCGTTTTTACCAGCAGGGTTTTGGCAAGGCCCGGCACACCCACCAACAGGCTGTGACCATCACAAAACACTGACAGCAGTACATAACACTGACAGCAGTACATATTTCACAACATCCTGCTGGCCAACGATGACCTTGCCGATTTCTCCTGTGAGTTTGTTGTAACAGGCAGCCAGCCCGTCAATAGCGGCTGCATCATTCTCATACTTCATTACTGTTGGTTGTTGATCCATCTCTTTATCACCTTACAATTGTGAAATTCCGGTGCTACAAATACATAGGATTTTGCAATCCGATCCTGCAGCCATTTGTTAATCGTATCCACCTGCTTCTGACCCAATGCCATATCCTGAATCCTGTTGTAGTCATCTTTCAGGTTTGCCTGGTGCGGCTTAATCTTCGACTTCATGAATAATATGCGGTAACCGGTTTCGCCGCGTTCATTGCGGAAAAGCATAGGACGGGATATGGCACCCACCTGTAATGTATCGGTAGCCGGCACGAGTGTCTGATCATAATTCCCCAATTCACTTACATCAAACTGGTTGGTACCGGTGGATGGATTTACCAGCATGCCGCCATTTCCTTTGGAATATTCGTCTTCACTGAATTTATAGACTGCTTCGGTGAAAGTATATTTTCCGGATTGAATCAACTCATAGATGCTGTCCATGAGTTTGCCTGCCTTGCTAAGGTCAAACGATGTTGTTTTCGGACGGATCAGTATGTGGCGGACATTGATGCGGTCGCCGCGGCGTTCAATGAGTTGTATGATATGAAAGCCATAGGTTGATTCGATAATGCCAGACACCTCATTCGGTTTTTTTAATCCAAAAGCTGCCGCTTCAAAATTAGGATCGAGCTCTCCGCGATTCACGAAACCGAGCTCTCCGCCTCTGTCGGCACTGCCCGGATCTTCAGAGTAAGTACTTGCCAGCGTTGCGAAATCTTCGCCATTGTTAATTCGCGTAAGTAAGTCAGCGATTTTGTCTTTACTGTATGTCCGCACTGCATCGCTCACTTTAGGGTAGATAATCAGTTCACCAAGTTCCATGGCTGCATTATAGTAGGGCAGCGAGTCTTTCGGAATATTGTTGAAGTAAGTCATTACTTCGGAAGGTGTCACTTTCAAGCCCCCTGCAATTTTCGCTTTCTCGCCATCTGCCAACAGGTTTTCGCGCACCTGCGGGCGAAACTCATCCTTCATCTCGAGGATGGATTTCCCATAATATTCTTCCAGCTTTTCAATGGAACCTGCGACATTGGAAAAGGTGCGAACCCGGCGGTCGAGTTCATTTTCAACCTGTTCATCGGTCACCTCCACACTGTCAAGGATGGCTTGCGCCACCATCAGTTTTTCTGTCAGCGCGGCGTTCAGCAGTTCGCATTTAAATTCTGGCGGGATAGGTGATGTTACCTGATAGGTATTTTGCAGGTACTGTGCTTCAATTTCAGAAAGCAGGATGATGCGGTCATCCACGATACCAATAATCTTATCGGCCAGCACAGGCTGAGCCTTCAGCAGGTAGTTGGAGAGCAGCAGAAATATGATAAGTATGATACGCACTAATGATGGAATAAATTAAAGTAATTACTTTCTATGGCGGCTGGCAGATGTATTACTTTCCTGATAAGATCAACAGCCCTTGCCCGCCATTACGGCGAAACTACCATTTTTTACCTTTTTGCGTTAACGGATGAATCTATGAACGTTTCAAAATCGCTTTTTTTCAAAGCTTCTTCATAGATGCTTTTGTGTATGGCGCTGATAAAGGCAAGCTTTCGTTTATTCAGGATGATACTGGTGATTTCTTCCCTCACAAAATTAATGGGAGCATCATTGCCTTTGATCCGGTAATCATCAAACTTTACCAGGTAAGCAAATCCGGAATCCGGTACTTCGAGGTAGCTCCTGTTAAACTGCGCATTGTCATAATTAAATTTATCGACCGGAAGAAACGCGGTGAGTTCATCCTTATTGTACCAAATACTGTCGGCGATGGAATAGCGTATTGCATGTTCGGTGCAAAAGCCTCTTAGTTTCGGATAGTTGTCTGGAGTGGTGTTGCGCATCCATTTTCTCACAGAATCAAGTTCCACGCGGGTATCCATGCGAAGCATGATGTACTTCACCCTGGAAATACTCTGTTTGAGTTGAAATGTTTCTTTGTGATCCTGGTAATACTGGTTGATTTCCGCAGCATCTACAACCGTGTCCAGTTTATCATTGAGCAATTCCTTTTCATATAAATAAATTAACAGTGACTCACGGTAGTCACGCATCTGTTCGTTCAATACTCTTTCTTCTTCCGGCAGGTTATCCTGCGCATACCGGAGCAGGAGGTTATGACGTATCCAGCTGTCAACATAATTTTTAACCATTTGAATACTGTCATCAGGGCGCGCGGCACCGCTTCCTACACCCTCCAGGTCAGACTGATAAAGATATTTTTCATACACACGGGCAACGGGCTTTTCTGCCTCTTCCGAATCGCGGAAAAAGTTGCAGGAGCCTGTTACCGCAAGCAGCATAATAAGGATATAAAGCGGAAGTGCTTTCATGAAATGCCAAAACTGAATAGCGCAGGGTAACCGCCCTGCGCTATCTGAAATATTGATTTTATGCCGGCAATTTTGCTACGGCCACCTGTTTTCGACAGTCAACCGTTGCCGGTTTATTTTTTCACCATCGACTGAAAAACCTGCTCATTAACAGAAACAGGGTATTTTCTGCGTAAGTCTGTTATCCACGATTTCTCTAAGGATTCCTGGTAGTCGGCCACCACGTAACCTTTTACTTCGCTCAAAGGTTTGGGTGCAGGCGGAAGCAATTGATTCACCTTAAGGAGGCGGATGGAAGAATCGGATTTTACCGTATAAGTCTTACCGGCTTCCCAACCCAGCTTTTCGATTTCTGAATCCTTGCCTTTTTCAAACTCTTCTGTCGAGATGGTCAGGTTATCCTGATCTTTCTTATTGATCTTTGAAAGAATGGCCTCATTGGAAGTTCCCTTGGCGAGGTACTTGGCAAGCTGGTCAGCCACTGCCTGATTCTTGGCTGTATAAGTAGTTACCTCGGCACGTTCCTGCCCCATGTAATTGGTTTTATGCGCTTCATAAAATTCTTTGAGTCCAACGGTGTCTTCTACGGCCTTGGTCCACACTTTTTCACTGGCCAGGTCGAAGAGCAGTATGCCATTCATATATTCATCCATCAGGTCGCTGAAGGCAGGATATTTAGCTTCAAGCCGTTCATCTTCATAAGCGGTTACACTGGCGGCAACATATTGTTCGTACATTTTATTGTACATATTATCAATGCCGCCAAGGTTCATATACTTGCGCTGATTCTTCACGATAAAATCCGCAAAATCAATTTGGCGGTAAGGTTTTATTCCAGGTTTATATTTTGCATCAGCCAATGCAAAAATAGGTGTTACCATTCCGCGGCAAAGTGAATCTGTCCAGTTGCCTTTCAGCAGGCTGGAATCCATCCGTTGCCTCAGTTCATCTTTAATGCCGGGAATTTCCTTGTACTTGTAATCTTTTTTCAGCTTGTTAATGAAAGACTGTTTAGCATATTCAGACCATGTTCCGCTTTCCACTTTTTTACGAATGTCATCCTTCATCGATTCATAGGATCCCATCGGTTTTTTCTCAATCAGTTTAATAAGGTGCCATCCGAATTTCGTTTGTACCGGCGCTGAAATATCACCCGCACTTTTCAATCCAAAGGCAGCGTTTTCAAATTCGGCAACCATCTGGCCTGTGCCAAACGGAGCAAGCTTACCGCCACTGGCTGATGAAGTTTTGTCCTGTGAATATTGCTTCACCAATTCATCCCAGTTTCCGCCCTGCTTTATTACGCCGGATAAAGAATCAATTTTGCTTTTTGCTTTCTGCTTGTCTTCCTCCGTTGCATTGTTCGGTACTTTAATAAAAAGGTGTGCAACAGTAACGGTGCCCCTTGATGGACGCGTTTCGATGGTGCGGATGAGGTGATAGCCGAATCGCGTACGTACCGGCATACTGATGGTGCCAGGCTTTGTGTTGTAAGCAGCGCTTTCAAAAGGATAGATCACCTGCATGGCAGTTACCCATCCGAGGTCGCCCTTATTATCTTTTGCGGTGGGATCGCTTGATGAATCGGCGGCCAGCGTATTAAAGTTCTTTTTTCCCGCTAACCAGCAACTTCCTCAGGCAGATATTTTTTTATAGGCTTTTAAAGTATCGGCAGGAGAAGCGTTTGGTTCCAGTTTCACAAGGATATGTTCAACGTGTACATCCGTCTGCAGACGGTTGTAGGCCTCGCGCACAACGGCTGTATCATACATATAAGAGGGAGTCAGCTTGCTGCGATAAGTTTTGAATTCATTCAAAACCGCAGCCGTAGTATCCAGTTTCATGTCCCGCGCTTCCTTCACCTTCAATCTAAAGTTTATGTATAAATCGAGATAGTCGCGTAATGATTTTTCGCTGAAATCAGCTTCACCGCTAACATTGGTTTTTTGGTAAACTTTCACAAATTCATCTTTCGACACCTTCTCATTTCCAATGGTGAACAAGGTGGTGTTTTCAGGAGCTTGCGCATGGGCAAGAATGTTGGCGAGGAGAAGCGCCATTACGATTAACGTACGTTTCATAATAGAGGAAAAGCGATTGGTTTGGATTTTTTTTGGAGGACGCAAAGATATTTATTTTTAAGTAATGACCTAAATTATCAACAATTGCCAGCGCGCGGCACGTGCAACATTGTTTTATAGGAACCCCGTTCCATACGTTCATGATCTGAAAACAAAATCCGGGATAGCCGTCCTGAAACCTGCCATCTCCCCAGTGGTGAATTTCATGGGGCAATTATTTTCCATCAACTGAATAGCTGCCAACGTACCTTCACACACTTATGAAAGAAGGAGAATCCATCATTGAACAGCTGCATGTTACCGACTTCGCAAATGAAGGGAAATGCATTGCTCATCACCAGGGCAAAGTGGTTTTTGTCAGAGGAGCTGTTCCCGGAGAGCTGGTGAAAGCGCGTATCACCAAAAACAAAAAGGACTGGATGGAAGCAGATGTGGTGGAAGTAGTACAACCCTCCGCTCAACGGCAGCAGCCATTTTGCCTGCACTTTGGTAAATGCGGCGGATGTCAGTGGCAGCATATGCTGTATGAAACACAGTTGAGCTACAAAGAAAAATCGGTGATGGATACGCTGGAGAGAATGGGCAAGGTGGTTATCGGCAACAAGGAGCCGATAGTCGGCGCAACGGAGAACCGCTATTATCGTAACAAACTGGAGTTTACCTTCTCCGACCGGGAATGGCTGCTGCCCGAAGATTTTTCGGCGGCAAAGTCGCGACCTCCGCAACCGGCCCTTGGATTTCACCTGCCGGGCGCTTTTGACAGGGTTTTTGATGTGATATCGTGTGACCTGCAACCTGAACTGAGTAACCGCATCAGGCTGGCGGTAAAAAAGTTTACGACAGAGAATGGCTACGACTATTTCTATCTGCGCAATCAGAGCGGTCTTATGCGCAACCTGATGATTCGTATGACATCAACAGGGGAAGTGATGGTGCTCGTGGTTTTTGCGCGACCAGAACCAATGAGGATCAATGAGCTCATGAATTTTTTACACTTGCAGTTTCCGGAGATAACATCGCTTCAATATGTGATTAACCAAAAAAAGAACGATACAATTTATGATTTGACGGTGATCACTTTTAAGGGGGCGGATGCTATTTATGAACGCATCGATGATCTGCAATTCAGGATCAGCGCTAAGTCCTTTTTTCAAACCAATACCAGGCAGGCTGCAAAATTATATGCCTGCGTAAAAGAGTATGCGGCTTTAAGGGGAGATGAACAGGTATTTGACCTGTATACGGGTACTGGAAGCATCGCCCTTTACCTTGCCCGATCATGCAGAAAGGTGACAGGCATTGAACAGGTTGAGCAGGCCATTGAAGATGCCAAAGCCAATGCAATACTCAATAACATCAGTAATGTTGCCTTTCATGTTGCCGACATAGCAAAAATTCCCGGTCAACCGTTTTATGTTCAAGACGGTGTGCCGGATGTGGTTATCACTGATCCTCCGAGAGCAGGTATGCATGTTGACGTAATCGAAGAATTGTTGAAAATGGCGCCTGAAAGGATGGTGTATGTAAGCTGCAATGTGACCACACAAGCCCGTGACCTCAGTTTATTGAATGCAGAATATTCCATTGAATGTGTTCGCCCGTTTGATTTGTTTCCACATACCAAGCATGTGGAAAATGTTGCGTTGCTGAAAAAGCGATAGCTGCTGTTCCGGCTGTTACAGTAACCTATCGGTAAATTAGCATGCCGGCAGTTTCCGGTTTTTTCTGTGCATTCAGCCCGGATTTTGATTCGGTTATTTCCTGTGAGTGAAGGAAGCAGTTGAAATATAAAGAGTGGATGTAATATCCTACATGTTTCTGCTCAACTATTTAAAACCGGATTACAAGAATGCTTTTTAAATCTCCCCAGTAGCGCATTCTTAGCCCGATTATTGCTTACCGCGGCAGTTTTGCTGCGGAGGGGTGTGCAGTGGTTTCCTGTTTTTAAATATTATTTTAATTTTTAATTAGTAATCGGCTGGCGGATGCAGGGTCATCTGTTGAACCCGGATTTTGCAGTTGCCAGCCGCAGCGAAGCGGGATTTTTCAAATGAGCAATCCATGATAAAATATGTTGCGGGTCATGAACACAACACACCGTTAAAGAAATGAATAAAACTGAAATACACCATACTCATTAACCTCAACCCAACCAACCAACACCCATGAATCAAACCACTACACACTTAATAAGGTATTTCCATACCTTCTCCTTACTGTTAGCTTTTTCAGTTTGCCATACCACGTTATCCTTTGGTGCTGCTGTTACCGACCTGAAAGCGACCTATCGCAGTGGCCAGGTTTTTCTGACCTGGACGAATCCAGCCGGTTCGAATTTTCAATACAATGTTTACCGGAGCACTACCAAATTTACAACCAGCAGTCAGATTGTTACTAGTAAGCTGACAGGTTTTGTACGGGATAATTCATCTCAAAATATTCAGCTGTCCATTGATCTTCCAGGCGATGTTTATTATAAGATAGAAGATACCGGCGCTCCACTCAGCAGCAACCAGGGACTGTATGTGGTCACCTGCACGGAAAACCTGCCATACTATTATGCGGTTACAGTCACCGACCTTTCTACTGCAGTCGAGTCCAAAACTGTTACGGTAGGAAAGAACAGCCTAACTACTGCTGTGAATGAGACGGTTGCCAAACCCAAACCGGTTTTTCAGCAAACTATCACAGCTCCCGGCAATGAATACAAGGATTACTATACGCAATTTGTAAATAACCAGGAAACACCGTTATATCCTGCCATGAACAGCACCGGATCATACGGCTTTAATTTCTATCTGACCAAAAGAGGTACTGCTGTTTCCTAT
>JBGAWA010000160.1:0-4419 GCA_044227805.1 Chitinophagales bacterium
CGGGCGACCACGGAAAAATCTTAGGTCTCAGATTCCTCGTTTCTTGTTTTAGCCCTCTATTTTGCGGCGCAAACCAGAAATGGCTTTACCCCTGACCTCGTATTGCCGGAGGTTGGTGAAGCATTTTCTTTCCTGATAAATTGAACCACTCCCATCCTCATTATATCGTACCAAATGGGGATTTTTCAATTATTAAATCCGGGTTAATCATACCTTTGCGCAAAATTTCAGGTAACCTATGGCGGATAATAAAATCATTTTTTCCATGCAGGGTGTTGGCAAGATCATTCCTCCCAACAATAAGGAAATATTAAAGAACATCTACCTCTCATTCTATTACGGTGCGAAGATCGGCATTATAGGATCCAATGGCAGTGGTAAATCAACACTGTTAAAGATTATTGCCGGCTTGGACAAGGAATACCAGGGAAAAATTCAGTTTGAAAAGGAGTATTCCATCGGAATGCTCGAACAGGAGCCCCACCTTGATGATTCCAAAACCGTTATCGAAATTGTGAGGGAAGGTGTGAAGCCGGTGATGGACCTCATCAGGGAGTTTGAAGAAATCAGCAACAAATTCTCCGAACCCATGAGTGATGAAGCCATGGAAAAGCTAACCAACCGTATGGGAGAAGTGCAGGAAAAAATTGATGCGGTGGATGGATGGGAGATTGACTCAAAACTGGAAAGGGCGCTCGATGCTTTGAATTGCCCCGAAGGTGATTCACCCACAAAAAATCTTAGCGGAGGCGAATTAAGGAGAGTGGCTTTGTGCAGGCTGCTTTTACAGCAACCTGATATCCTGTTACTGGATGAACCTACCAACCACCTCGATGCTGAATCCATTCTATGGCTGGAGCAATACCTGCAGGAATATAAGGGCACGGTGATAGCAGTTACCCACGATCGCTATTTCCTCGATAATGTAGCCGGCTGGATATTGGAACTGGATCGTGGGGAAGGAATTCCATGGAAAGGAAATTATTCTTCCTGGCTCGATCAAAAACAAATACGCCTGGCTCAGGAAGAAAAATCAGAATCAAAGCGCCAGAAAACGCTGCAACGCGAGTTGGAATGGGTACGAATGGGTCAGAAAGCCAGGCAGGCTAAGTCCAAAGCCCGCATCCAGAACTATGAAAAGATGGCCAGTGAGGAGACCAAACAAAAAGAGGAGAAACTGGAACTCTTTATACCACCCGGCCCTCGCCTCGGTGCTCAGGTGATTGAGGCGAAAGATCTGATGAAGGCCTTTGGAGACAAGGAACTTTTCGAACATCTGAACTTTAGTCTTCCCCAGGGCGGAATCGTTGGCATTATCGGCCCGAATGGCGCCGGAAAGACTACGTTGTTCCGTATGATATTAGGACTGGAAGCGCCCGACCATGGAGAGATTAAGATCGGCGAAACGGTTAAGATTTCTTATGTGGATCAGCATCATACAAAAATTGATCAGAGCAAGACAGTTTTTGAAGTGATCAGCGGCGGTACTGATTGGATTGAGATCGGAAAATACAAAGTGCTTTCCCGTGCCTACGTAGGCAAGTTTAACTTCCAGGGCAACGATCAGCAGAAAAAAGTGGAGGTGCTTTCCGGCGGCGAAAGAAACAGGTTGCACCTGGCACTTACCTTACGGGAAGAAGCCAATGTGCTGTTGCTGGATGAACCAACGAACGATCTTGATGTCAATACGCTGCGATCTTTAGAGGAAGCATTGGAAAATTTCGCTGGCTGCGCTGTAATTATCTCGCACGATCGTTGGTTTCTCGACAGGGTGTGTACACATATTCTTGCCTTTGAAGGCGATGGAGTAGTGTATTGGTTTGAAGGAAGTTTTTCTGACTATGAAGAAAACAAGAAGAAGCGGATGGGAGATGTTCAACCACATCGCTTCAGGTATAAGAAACTGTTGGCCAACTGAGCCCGCGGCTTGTAGTTGCAGGCACAGCGATATTGGATTTTTATTCTGAAAAATCCGGGTTAATTTGTTGGCATTCGCAAAGGTTGTAACAAATCAGGCCTTTGCTTCCGTCATAGTGATATGCCTGGCAAGCCGTGTCGGATACTACCGCTGATTTGTTTTTGTTATTTATGGGCTTTCGCTGCTTGCAAAGTGATGGCCCAGGAGAAAGTGCTCGTTTTTCAGAATATTTTCAGTGGCAAGACTGTACTGCTTAAAGCCGGTGATGAAGTACGCCTTCGCTTCACGGTACAGGATACGGTGAATGCCCCTTTTGATGTAGCGGTTAACGACATTACGGTTTTTGGAACAATAGAATCCATCAGCAACAATGCCGTTTACCTCGCCACCAGGAACAAATATTTTGACCGAACCTCCATCACCGTACCTCATGAAGGAATTGAATCCTTCAGAAAATACAACCCTATGCGGCCATTGATAAAAACCGGCTGCACCATCTTTGCCTCCGCACTCGGATTGCTTGCTACCCTGCAAATTTCAGAAAGCGGCGATATCGTCAGCTGGCAAAGCGCAGGCCTGGCCATTGCCGCCAGCAGCGCAGTGCTTTTGAGTAAAGAGCTATTTTCTGATAAAATGAAATACTACACCGTTGAAGGATGGCGGCCAGTTGTGAAGATGACCAAAAACAAGCGGTAACCGGCTGCGAAGCGGTCTTTGACTAAAGGTATCGCTTTGTAATTCATTAAACAACTCTGCCTCCTATAATGCAATCGCCTTTGCAGTTGCAGGTCTGCCAGTTTATTTTACCTAATTTTCATGGCGACATTATGAATCGACAATTTCCAGCCTCCGTATTTATCATTGCTCTGCTCCTGATGATGACAGGAAGGATTTCAGCCCAGCAGCTATTTGATCCTGCTTACCTGGAAAAAATTATTCACCAGGAGCAGTTTGCTAACAAGTCAGTGATTGCATTTCGTGAATCTTCCGTTACTGATAATTATGAGCTTACCTACCTGAAGGCATGCTGGGAAATAGATCCTGCTGTCTATTATATCAAAGGAGCATTAACCTACTATTTTCAACCGGTAGCTGTTGCACTTACTGTAATATCGTTTGATCTTTCAGATTCAATGACCTTCCGCTATTTTGTCTATCATGGCGATACTATCTTCAACTTTTCAAGACCTGGCAACAACATAGTTGAATTACACCTGCCAAATTCAGTAAGTGCAGGCAACCTTGATTCGGTAACACTTTATTATGAAGGCAGACCGGTATCCACTGCGTTTGGCAGCTTTGCCCAGGAAACACATAATGACATTCCTATTCTGTGGACACTCTCTGAGCCTTATGGTGCCAGTGACTGGTTTCCCTGCAAAAACAGCCTGGCAGATAAAATAGATTCCACTGATATCTACATCAAAACACCTGCTGTCAATCATGCTGGCAGTGCAGGCACACTGGTAGCAGAAACACTGGTGGATGGCAACACGACCAAGATCATTCACTGGCGCCACCGCTACCCTATCGCTACTTACCTGATTGGTATCGCGGTAACAGATTATGCTGTCATCCGACAGTCAGTCTTGCTGAACAGCGGCAAGACAGTGCCTGTGCTTCAGTATGTTTATCCGGAAGATTCCGCAGCTTATATGAATGACACGACCCTTATAGGGAAATTTATGATACTCTATTCCGATCTTTTCGGAGATTATCCATTCGCTGATGAAAAATACGGTCACGCACAATGGAACTGGGGCGGCGGAGAAGAGCATCAGACTATGAGCTTTGTTTATAATCCCGGATTTTTTGAACTGGTAGCTCATGAACTTGCCCATCAGTGGTTTGGAAATAAAATAACATGCGGAAGCTGGAAGGATATCTGGTTGAATGAAGGGTTTGCCACTTACCTGTCGGGATTATGCTATGAAAACATTGCACCCGACTATTGGATTCCTTTTCTTGACACACAGCAAGGAAGGGCATTCAAGGATTCTACCGGTTCCGTATTTTGTGAAGACACCACCGACGTGGCACGCATCTTCAGCGGATCCCTGTCTTATGCCAAGGGAGCATATTTGCTGCACATGCTTCGCTGGAAACTCGGTGACGAAACTTTTTTTAATGCCATTACTTCCTATATTAATGACGCTCAACTCTGCTATGGTTTCGCCACAACATCAGATCTCAAACAACATCTTGAATCAGCCAGCGGGCAAAATCTTGATGAATTTTTTAACGATTGGTTCTATGGAAAAGGTTATCCCACTTATTATTCCACGTGGGCCAACCTGGCGGATGGAAGCGTTAATATCGCCTTGCATCAAACACAAAATAATGCAGCCGTTGATTTTTTTGAAATGCCGGTACCCATCCGGTTAACAGGCGAAGGTCATGATACGACAGTCATCATTCAACACAATGCGAATGACCTGACCTATCATGCCGGTCCATTTTCATTCACGCCTGATAGTATTTTGGTGGATCCCTTTTTATGG
>JBGAWA010000032.1:0-36991 GCA_044227805.1 Chitinophagales bacterium
TTTGAATCGTACATTATTTGTACCTGCTTTGCGGGTTACAATAATGTTTGCGCCCACTGTTGCTTTGACTACAAAGGGCAGCACTTCCAATGGGTCACCACCGAGGTTATCGCGGTTAAAACCAAACAGCCTGTTACCAAACTGATCTACGAGATAGATATCCAGATCATTCAGTGCGCCGGTTGTATCGCCCACTGAATAAAAATCATCGTCCCATTGCAGGGCAATGGTGTAAGTACCTTCCGGCAAAGTGAGCTGCTGGTAGTAGTCGCCTCCGCCAAAGTCATGGGCTACGCCGGCATATCCATCCGGCGCCTCAATAGGTGTGAAATCACCCTCATAAGATTTAACACCAAAATTACCGGCTGAGGTAAAATAGAGTGCACCGGTTTGGGCAACTTCTGTTACAGCCTGTGCTACGATACCATCGCTGAAAAATGGTTCGGTGATATAGGTGATATCATCTACGATGACGTTACAACCTGAATCACGTAACTGCTTGATGCCTTCGGCAAAGTTACCGGCACTGATAAATCCAGATTTGAAATACAATTGCGCATTAGGTGCCACATCATGAATGATCTGCAGCATGGCCCGGCCTTCATCCGTTCCGCTGCCATAAGGATATTCTTCCAACACGGTAACCGGCTTAGGATAATTGGGATTTCCGGCACCAGGCAGATCACCATTAATCACATCCGTATAAGCAGGATTACCGAACTTTGTGTTGTAGCTATCGGACAACACTCCCACTTTCACCCCTTCTCCCGAAATCTTCCATGCCTGCTTGGCCTTATCACCTGCCATTGCCTTATCTCCCTGTGAAGTAGCAATACCGGTGGTGGCAAAGGCGGAAGAAAAAGTGGAAGCAATCGGTTGATAGTAGGGTCTCACATAGTTGATCTCGTTGATGAGCAAATTCAGCTTATACAAATTTGCGATGGGGAAAAATCCGGTGATGATGAGCGTGCTATCACCATTGTCAATGAAGCTGTTCATACCATATTCAGGTGTTTGCAGCAGGGCGAATAAAGCATCGTATTGATCCACGGTGGCAATCACCTCAATCAATACCTCGCCTTTGATATAGTTGATGGTGAAAATATTGTTGGTGGCGGTAGTGTCATAAATAGAATCCGGATAGCTGTACAGCTGTGTCAGCTCCGATCCTATCAGGTTACTGATTGTATCATTTAAAGGTGGTGCATAATAAGGAATGATACAATGGGTTGACAAAACACTGAGATCCGCGGCGGCTGTACAGCCATTGTAATCTGTCACCACAAAATGATAGTTGCCGGCAACAAGGTTTGCGGTATCATCACCTGAATAAGAATACGGAGGCGTGCCATTCTCTATAATGAGATTGACATTAGCACTGGTGAGGCCACTTTCTGTGCAAAGAAGGAGCGTATCACCTGACGAAGTATTCAGCGTCATATTGCAGACCAACCCTTCACCAATTTGAAATTCACTGAAAGAAGTAACATCGAGCACTCCGATGGAAGAAGGTTGAATATTGGTGATTACGGGTAAGATCCAGTCCGGGGCATCATATTTCGCAACAATAAAAGCAGAAGGATCAGCTGCGGCATCCACTTCCGAATTGTCCCAGGTGAAGTTTATATCACATTCCGAAAACACAAGGCTTTGGTTGGTGATGGTCCATGTACGGTTCACACTCTTGCTGGCATTAATGCCTGAATGGGAAATATCAGGATGATCGCCAGCTTCAGTAGAGGCGGTAACGAATCCAGGGCTTGTAAAGCTGGGATCCAGCGTGATGAATGCCGCCTGATTGGCATCACCAATCATAAACTCGACAGGGCCCGGACTGGAAATATAGCGTTGCAGATTACCCTGAACGTAGCCATCAGCGCCGGAAACCACTACGCCATCCATTGCAATAATTTTTTGACTGCCCGTAACAATGTTTCCTTCCTGGAAAAATAATTCCGCTGTAATGGTTTGATCACCATTTAAAGTGACATTATCCGGATTGTTGATTACCAAACTGGCGATACTACCTGTACCGCTGATCTGCTGCGGACCGGTATTGCTCACCAGCCTAAGTATGCCGTTAATGGTTCCATCATTTGTCAGATCTCCAAGCTGGTTAAAGCCATCGGGCAGGTATAAAATTCCGTCCGTCCCAACAGACAATGATCCTGCAGAATTGCTGGTGTTATCGTTCACCTGCAAGGTGCCCTGCTGCACATTCACCGTTCCATCATTGATGAATTTGATATCCATTTCCGCCAAGCCAGCAACATTCATCTCGACAGATCCTCCGGTAGCCTGGTTAAGGAAATAATGCAGTCCACCATCACCTGAAATCAATCCGGTGGCATTAATGTGGAACGGGCCATAATTATTGAATACACAGGTATTTCCGGTGAAGAATATATTGCCAGAGTTCCAAGCGGCCGTGGAGAAGTTATTAATTGTTAGACCATCTCCGAAGATAATTCCATCATTTGTTCCGTTTAAAGACAAGCTGCTGCCCGAGATCAGAGTAATGAAGCCAGGCCCATAGAGCGATGAGAAAGCACCGCAGGTAAGCGATCCTGTATGTTCGAATGCCACTTCAGCCATTGCTGCAATATTTAAAGAGGCTGAAACAAGTGAACAGGCGCCGCTGCAGTCAAAATCAGCACCCGGCCCGTCAACTACAAATAAGGTGGCTCCGGAAATTTCAAGTTGCCCGCCTTCTGCTATCACCAGCTGATCAACGGTATGGTCTTCCGAGGCATAAACACTATGCCCGCTTCTGATGGTAATCATGTTAGCCTGGTCGTATACCGGTGGTTGTGATGGTGTTACCCAAACAGCGCCGTCATACATTTTCCAGGTGAGTGTGCTGTTCCAGTTTCCTGACCGGTCGGAGACATAGTCACCTGCCACTTCATCCAATGTGCCATTGCAGTTTTCATCCACAAAATTGCCTGCTATTTCAGGTGCCTGCGGATTCCTGTCCGGATCGTTGTCATCACAATCAGAATTATCAGAGACATACAACGATGACAGGAAGCAAGGGGTCGTGGCAGCCACATAATTGGATGGATCGCCATAAAGGTTATTGGCATCTGCGGTGCCCTGGTCAAAAGTGAAATAGTTATTCAGGTTACTCTGACCGTTCACGTAGGAGACTTTGTATTTTTTAAGTTCATCTTCCGTTTTGGCAACATTCCAGATACGCACCTCATCCAATGAACCGAGATAGTACGCCGAAGCAGAAAATGGTTCGCCGCCAAATATTCCGATATCATTGCCGGTAGTGAGATTCCTTCGTACGACATCCGTTTGCGTAATGTCCAATTCTCCATTAATGTATATTGATATTTCATTATTTGAATTTCTTGTAGTGGCAATATGTGACCATTGGCCATCCGCTACTGCAGTATTTGAAGTGAGCGAAAGGTAGGTTCCGGAGTAGCCGCAATCAGCAAGGTCCAGTCCTACGCGGCCATCGTTGAGCAAATGGAGATCAAAGTAATATCCATCACCTTGTGCCTCGTTGGTCCTGTTGGTAACAAGGTAACCGGTGGCACCCAGCACGGGTTTTATCCAGGCTTCAATGGTGAAGTCATCCGTACCAATACCAAAGTCTGGCAGCTGCACATAGTCATCTATACCGTCAAACGCCAGTGAATTATTTTCATCCAGTATGCCATTGCAGTTCTGATCCACCGCATCACATATTTCCACTACTCCGGGATTGATGTTTGGATTGTGATCATCACAATCCGTACTGTCTGTGACCCAACTTCCACTTCCTTCGCCTTCACCCTCTCCTCCTCCGCTGTAACAGGTCACAATTGAATTACCGGCATCGCCATACTCATCACCATCATCATCAAAATACAAAGTAGTTGGAGCGCCGATACTGAAATCGTTATCATCACAATCCGCGCTATTGGCGACATAGCCAGCAGGCATTGGCGGGCACAAAATATGAGCATTGAAGTATCCGTAGCCATCACCATCATTATCCGGAAAATATCCATTAAACAGCTGAGCAGCGAAGTACCAATCTCCCTGGCAATCGGTGGCTTTTACGGCTATTGTATTTTCACCATTGAGGTTCAAGTAAGAAGTGATATCAATATTGGAAAAAATATCAGCCCCGCAATTCAGATCATCACCCACTACGAGTGTACCATTGATGTAAATATCAGCGTCATCATCCACATTATAGTCAAGAATTATCTGTTCGGCACCGCTCAGGGTAAACGTTTTTCTCGCAGGTGATAGCCGGCAATTGTCGTGCGAAGCATCCCAAATACTTTGGTCTTCGCTGAAGCGGGTGATCATTATTGGGTCCACGGTCTTCCGCATCATTCCAGGCTGAATCATCATATCCCGGTTCAACCTGATCCGGTGCGGGATTTTCCGCGGATTTGCAGTGCGTTTCGTCATGATCAGGTTGCACACTCCGCAATTCGAGATATACGTTCGGATCGTTATCATCACAATCGCCTGCATTTGCCACGTACCCGTCAGGTACTGCGCAGGATTGCTCGGCTACTACCGCATTACCTTCATCACCATAACCATCACCATCGGTATCGGCGTAATAGAGAACAGGGTAAAGCGGCGAACACTGATTCCCGGTTACAACGCCACCTTCAACCATCCAATTAGAACTGCCGCCCAACAAAGCAAAATTCACTAAATCGCCCTGGTGATTGTTTCCGCTTTCATCGGTAAGGTAATTCACTGGTTCTCCTGTATTATCATAGCCGCCTTCGCCCTGGTTAAAATGATACAATGCCACCAAACCACTCTGCGGGCCCACTGCTTCGCAATTCATACCCGCCGCTATTGTTCCTTCACATAAAGCGAAGTTCCAGATGCGCACTTCATCCATGACACCATGAAAAGGATATCCTCCATCATCATCACCCAACAGCAGTTCATGAGAGGTTTTGGTAATATTGGAGACAAGTGCCGCTGAAGCATCCAATGAACCGTTTACATACAGCCTCATCTCTGCACCATCAAAAGTACAGGCTACATGATACCATGTGTTCAGCGATAAAATGGTATTACCCGTCAATGAGTTTTCATAACCTTCCACAAAAAACTCAAACCTTGGGTCAAAAAATGAACCTTCTCCCTCTTCAGCAATAATATCCAACCCATAACCATCTGCCCATGAACCGGATGATGTTTTCATGATTAACGACGACCAATCTGAAACAGATGCAATCTTCACCCAGCATTCGAGGGTAATGCCATTATCAGGATCGAGATTGTCATCATCTTCTATAACCACCCGATCATTTTGACCATCAAAACTTAAAGCTGAACCGGGAAGTCCGGCACAACCGTTTCCAGGATAGATGGACGGATTGGTATCATCACAATCCGTATTGTCTGCCACATATCCGTCAGGCTGGCATACATCCGTTAACTCGATTGAACTGGCAGCGTCACCATACGAATCATTATCCATGTCTGCATACCACGTTTGCGGGCTATAGGCATTACAGTTACTGCCGGTAGGCACTCCTCCCGGCGCAACCCAATCAGATGTTCCGCCAATCAGTGAAAAATTTTGAAGCAGCATATCATGGCCATTGCCACTGTTGTCATACAGCGTGCTAACGGAACTATTGTCAGTGCCAATTATGCCCTGGTTAAAATGATAGGCCGCCACCAATCCAAGTTCTGACGGAGAGGTCACTTCACAGTTCATATTTGCCGCAATTTCTTCCAGGCAGAGTGCCCTGTCCCAGATACGCAACTCATCTACAGGGCCCTGCCAGAGTTCAGAGTTGCCCGTCCACTGCGATCCCACATAAAATGTGGCGACCGGGTTATCAGGAAACGTTGCATCAGGGCTTCCCTGCGGCGATCCTTTGGAAGCGACCAGCGCGCCATCAATATAGATGTACAAATCTTCGGTAGTCCGCACTACGGCGTAATTATGCCACAGGCCATCCGTTGGAAACGGAACGTTGGTTAACCAGCCATCGCCTGCACTGATGGTTCCATCATAAAAGCGACCTATATAAAATCTCCTTCCTTGTGAGACAATATTGACAAGTTCGTTGTTATTTGAATTTTCACATTTGGCCCATACAGAAACTGTATAAGGGCTGTTATTCACGGGTATCAGTTCAGCCGGTCCTTCCACCACGTCATTTGTCCCATCAAAATGCAATGCTTCTCCGGCAGGTAAGCTGCAGCCATTGCCCGGGTAAATAAACTGATTGTAATCATTGCAATCGCCATGATCCAGCACAAAACCGGTGGGTTGCGAGCAGGCATAAACCGGATAACCCGGATTACCATAGCCATCGCCATCTCTTTCGCGATAATAGATGGTGGCCGGATCAACGGTGATATGCTGGGTACAGGTTGAGGTATTGCCCAATGAATCGGTAGCTGTCCATACCACATCGGTTGTGCCGATTGGAAAACAGGATGGAGCATCATTCGTGAATTCAACCGGGCCGCAACCACCTGTTGCCGTTGGATAGGGAGGTCCGACAATCAACACGCCAATGGCTCTGGCAGGATTGTTATTAAACTTAAATTCCTGGCACCAGTAATCCAGTGAACCATCCATGGTGAGATAATAGATACCCGGAACATCAGGCGCAGTAAAATCGCCGCTTGTATAGGAGCCTGAAGTTCCATTGCCAATATTGCTCTCGCACTGCAATGTTTTAAAAGTTGAACCAATACCGATGCTAAACTGCACAATGCAGCCCGGGCAGTAACCTGTTCCAGCGTCAAAAAAAACAGAAAAATTGTAGTTCAGGCTCACATTTGAGCCAGGCATCACGATGGCTGAATTCCCGCCTCCATTGATAGAAACATCCGTAAAGGTGAGTAACCTGTCGAAATCATCCAGTGTAACCGGTGACGCAATCACTTCGGGAAAGAATAATACACCACAGGCACCCTGCGCGGCATCCTGGCATACATTGAAATCTGCTGGGCATGTTATTACCGGTGAACTGCATAAGAATTCTCCAATCTGAAAATCACTTGCTGTAGGCTCGTCCCAGTCAATAGTGATGGAGGTTGCTGTTCGATTGATGACTGTTACCGGTTCCCAGTAGGGATCATCAAATTTCGCGACGACAAACTTGCTTGGGTCGGCTTCAGGATCCATATCAGCGGCATCCCAGTTGAAGGTGACCGTGTATCCCAGCAGGCCAAGATCATTCACCGTCAAGGTCCATGTTCTGTTCACACTTTTATTTTCATCAATTCCTGAATTAGCAATATCTATATGGTCTCCGGCATCTGTTCGGGCGACCATTCCACCGGTATAAAGAAAATCGGGTGAGAAATCTATGGGTGCATAACTGTCATGATCGCCCAGCGGGAAGGTCAGCGTGGTATTGCTGTTAAAGACACGTTCCAGATTCCCAATCACATAATGGCTGTCATCGGCATTGATGATATAAGCATCTTCACCAATAATCAGTTTGCTGGAGTTGGTCGTATGTATCTTACCATAGTTGAAAGAAAGTTGCTGTGTTATCGTTTGTTGTTCGGCTATTATGATGCCCCCTGCCGCAAAGGTGAAAGGGAGAAAAGTGGCAATGCTTCCGGTACCATATATGGTTTGCGTGGCCGATGCGCCCATAACAAGTGTGGCCGTGTTGATTGAACCATTGTTGATTAATGACAGTCCGCTATAATAGAAGTTTGCCGCGCCATCCACCACAGCGCCATTGTTTATTTCTAACTCAGCACTCAGGAAGCTGACGTCACCGTCAATGGTCAGATCACTGCCATCGCCGTCGTTCACGGTAAGTGTAAAGGTATTAACGTCCAGCAATGCCCCACTTTGAATGATAGTCTGATCTATCACCAAGGCTGAGTTCACCGTAACAGTTGTGCCATCAACAATGGTAATCGTTCCATCATTATAGTCAGGAACATGACTGGGTTCTGTCCAAACTGATCCATTAAACTCTTCCCAGGTTGACAGGTCTTCCCAACTGCCGGATTGGGCACTGCGGAAATCGTTTTCAATTCCGAATTGGGCATTGACACTTCCGGGGATCAAAGACAACAACAGCACAAAGCAGCTAATAGCCGGAGCAAGCACTTTTTTCTTACTGGCGCATAATACTTCAGAAGGTAAACTTTCAAAAATATGAGCCAGTGCATTCAAAGACTGAACACAATTTGATGGGTAGAAAAATTTCATGGCGGTTGGCGTTGGTGTGTTTTAGGGCTGTAAAAAAAGTGAATTTCAGGCTATTCATCCGGGCCGGAAGGTTGCAGGGTAGCCAGGAGAAAAATTTGCGGATACAACGTAGCAATTTTTGTTGTTTGAACCTAATTTTTTTGCCAACAATAATCACGATAAAATTTGCCACGGGATTATAGTTGCCGGAATAGAACCAGTTGGCCTGAGGCCAGTTGAAAATCATGCTGTTCGTTTTCTCAAAACGATCACCTGCTCCTAAGCACCATCAATTTTTTGGTTGCATCGATCAGTCAGGGTATTACACTTAGAAAAATGAATATGTGGTTCATAAATTCCGATAAATATCCTTTGCCATACAACCGGACAGCTTTAGAACGGATAACCGATTGCCAGGTTAAAAACCAGGTTGTCTTTCACAAAATGCGTATCTCCATTGGAGAAATTCCTGACCACCCATCGTTCACCGGCAGGATAGGATGGATCTCTCAGCGGTGTTGCCACATCAAGCCTCAGGATGAAGTAGGTGAAATCGAAGCGGAAGCCAATACCGGTTCCAAGGGCGATCTCGCTGATGAAACGGTTCAGTTCAAAATTGGCATCAGGCTTATTCGGATCCGTTTTACGTAACCATATATTTCCGGCATCAAGGAATACAGCGCCATTCATTCTGCCAAAAATATTGAACCTGTATTCTACATTTGCTTCGAGTTTGATGTCACCTGCACTATTATAGAAATTGGATGTATCCTTATAGGCGCCCGGCCCTAATGAACGAACACTCCACGCCCGCATACTGCTGGTTCCGCCGAGATAGAATTGCTTGATGTAGGGTATAACATCTGAGTTCCAATAATTGATAGCCATGCCGGCAGCTCCCCTAAGTACCAACGACCTGTTTTCCGTGAATTGAAAATAGTGACGCAGGTCGCCTTCCGCCCGGACAAAATTTGCATAGTTGGTACCGAACAATACATATCGTCCGCTGGTATCTGTGTTGTTGCCGCCGGTAATGGAGTTAAGCAGGTAGATACTGGTGCCTGCCACTTCAGCCGAGAAACGAAAGAAGGTGAACTCCTGCCGGAAGTTCTGCCCCTGGCTCGAAAAAATATAGCTGTAGTTCATGCCGGCGATGAGTTGATCTTCAAACGACTGGCGGAGAAACGGATCGTCATCCAGCCGTTGTTGAAATTCATCGCTGAGAATGGATGAGTTGACATAACTGATAGAGAATGGATTGAGAATATGCCGCTTCTTTGCATTCTCCTTCCATTCGTATCCAAAGGTGAAAGAGTAATTGTTGAGGACATAAATTTTTGTCTGCTGGTAGTAATTGGCCAGCAAAGAGATCTTTGTACGTGGATTGAAGTACCTGGAAAAGTTCTGTGTATTAAATGGGACTACGAATCGGCGGATATAAAAATTCAACTGTCCCGACACGTTAAATATCAAACTGTCTTTGTTAAAAACGGGAATCTGTGTTCCTGCATTGAAGTTGATGTCGAAGGTGTTGGCACTGTGAAATACATTTTTGTCCTTATAAGAAAACTTAACGGCAGCACCCACATTATCTTCAATGTTACTGGCTTCCACCTCCGTGGTCACGGCATGCTTTTTCCCCGGTGTCAGGTAGATCATACAATCGAGATGATGCCCGGCTTTTTCTTCGAAGCGGATACTGATAAACTTAAATACTCCGAGATCTGACAGCCTGCTCAGGGTGTAGTCATAATCTTTTCTTGAATACGGCATTCCCTTCAACAGGAAAATGGCGGATGCCACGGCATCCATCCTGATATTCGTTCCCGGATCAATGAAATAAAACGTATTGAAGCGTGTGGTATCATGCTGTCCATTGACCATTTCCTGGTCAGGGTAAAAATCAGGCCACACATAGATATCATTGATATAATGCACCTGCATATCTTCCTCTGTTCTGTTGCCTTTGATCTTTACATAGATATTAGCTGAGTGCCTGTCAGCAGAAGTATCCGCTTCAAAATATATACTCTCCCGTGTGAAATGATAGTAACCCTTATCCTGCAGATCATGATAGATCCTTGCCTGCTCATTACCGATCACATCAGCGTCAAAGGCATTGCCTTGTTGCAGCAGGGTGTTTTGCCGGTTGGCATTGATGACAGCCACAAGATGTGTCGTATCGTTAGGAAAAAATACACTGTCGATGGTAAAGAGCGGGCCGGGCACAACATAAAAATGAGGAGTGGCCTGCTTCTTCCTGATCCTGTAATCATACGATATTGAAGACTGCAGATATCCTTTGCTTACCATGTAGTCGCGCATGATGTTTTCAGATGATGGCAGCGTAGTGGAATCGAACAATACCGGCGGTTCTCCGATATTATGGATGATCCAGTGATATAGCCCTGTTGTATCGGTGGTATAGTAACGGTTATAAATGGTCAGGTTGAGCTTGATGAGTCCCAATGTTTTTTTATTGGGTTGTTGCCTGGCAAGGGTTGCGAGTTTGCTTTCCAGCGAAATATTCTCTTCAATATTGCGCCTGATTTTCCGGTAGTCTATCGCTGACTGAATCGTGACCTCATTTTTTTTCAGCAATACCTGATCGCCGGTAAGGTAACGCGTGTTGCTGCAACCGGTGAGTAATGGAGCTATCAAAACCAGCAAAAGGATGTATCTTACACTGAGCCCCAAAAGTCGCATGTATGTTGAGTAAATCGATTGAAAAATACGTGAATTCACTAAAACAAAAAAAGTACCGGCTGGAAGAAGGATGCTTTATTGCGGAAGGTGAAAAACTGGCCACGGAATTACTTGCAAGCGATTGGCGCATTGACAAGATTATTGCAACAGCGAACTGGATACAGGAAAATCAACAGAGGTGGAGTAATAAACAGGTGACGGTGATAGAAGCAAGTGCGGCGGAGATGGAGAGAATCACAATGCTCACGCAGCCTTCCGGGGTTTTGCTGGTGGTGGAGATGATGCATACTGATATTGATGAAGCAACCGTGAAGTCCAGTCTCAGCTTAGTGTTGGATGATATCCGCGATCCGGGCAATATGGGAACCATCATCCGTATTGCCGACTGGTTTGGTATTCCTTATATTTTTTGTTCTGAAGAGTGTGTGGATGTGTACAATCCGAAAGTGATTCAGGCATCGATGGGTTCAGTCACCCGCGTAAAGGTTATGGAGATGAAATTAACGGCCTTGTTCGATAGATTTCCTTCGCTGCAGGTGTATGCAGCACGGTTGAATGGAGAAAATATTTTTTCAGCCGCTTTAGCCCAGGAAGCATTTATCATCATCGGCAATGAAGCACGGGGCATATCAGATTCTTTGAAACCCTATATACAAAAAGATCTGACAATACCTGCCTTCGGGAAAGCAGAATCGTTGAATGCCGGAGTAGCCGCAGGCATTGTATGCGCAATGTTCAGATCAAAAAAAAGGTAAGGCAGAAATTGGTCCTTTCGCTGTCCTGCAGCAGGGCATGATAAACATGATACTCACTAAAGTTCATTGATGGTAAAGCCCAGCAATTGCAGATCATCCCAATAGCCGGGATATGATTTTTTTACGACCATCGGATCTTCAATATACACATGTCCGCACAGCATCGCTAACGGTGCAAACGACATGGCCATCCGGTGATCCGTATAGGTGGAAAAGGTGACATGGCCCGCAGCAAATTTACCACCGGTGACAATGGCTTCACCGTTCTTTTCAATGATGATTCCACATTTACCCAGTTCTTTTCTCAGCGCAGCTTCGCGGTCACTTTCCTTGTACTGAAGATGTGACAATCCGGTGAACCTTGCCGCCAGCGACAAACCGCCGCAAGTGGTCAGCAATGCCGGCGCCAGATCAGGTTGATCATTGAGGTGAAAATCCAGCTTTCCGGACGCATCCGACCGTACTAACTTTATTTCCTGGCCCGTATAATCCGTGTGAATGCCGAACCGCTCCATCAACGCGGCAATCTTTGCATCACCCTGAAAACTTCGTTGGAGTAATCCTGCTAAGGTGAGTTCCGTTGATTCGCTGAAGGCAGCCATCTCATAGTAATAAGATGCCGCACTCCAGTCGGATTCAATAAATAGATCCTTCGGCTTATAAACCTGTGAAGGAACATGAATGGTTTGTCCCACTTTTTCGTGATGCACATCAAAGTATTGCATGAGCGATAAGGTCATGTCAATATAAGGTTGCGAAACTATGTCGCCTGTGAGTTCAAGTGTCAGCCCGGTTTTCATGCAGGGAGCAATCATCAGCAAGGCAGAGGCAAACTGGCTGCTGATACCGGAATGAACATTTATAGATCCGCCCTTCAGTGTACCGCCCGTAATTTTCAATGGCGGAAAATGTTGTTTTCCCAGGTATTCAATCCTCGCCCCCAGTTCGCGCAATGGATCAACCAGGTCGCCGACTGGACGTTGCTTCATGCGTTCACTGCCTGTCAAAATCCAGCTACCTTCCTTCAGTGCGAGATACGCCGTCATAAACCGGAACACAGTGCCGGCATCATGCGCATCGAATGTGGTAGTGGCTGAATGCAACAGTGAAGACATTATCCTCGTATCATTCGAATCGGAGATATTCCGCTTTTCAATTGTTCTATTCATCAGCGCCTCCATGATCAACACCCGGTTGCTGATGCTTTTTGAACCACGCAAATAGATATGCCCCTGAATATGTCTGTCGTGTTTCGAAACCTTATAAACCATAATTATCCCGTGCTGCTCTTAGTTGCTTAGAAAGGAAATGTAAAGTGTGGTAACCTTACTGTTCATATATACTGCGAATATAATCAAGTGAACGGCGGATCATCAGCTCATCCGCCTCTATGCCAATCACAGGCTCACCAATGTTCTGCAGCAATGCAAACTGAATGCGGCCGGCCTTGTTTTTCTTATCTTGTTTCATCAGCTCCAGCAGGCGCTCATCAAACTCCGTATTCATATTTACCACCGGAAAATGCCTTTTGAGTAAATCTATCACCTGCACTATTTTCTTTTCAGGAAAGCCACACAATTGTTGGGAGAGGAAGAGTTCGCCAATCATACCGGCAGCAATGCAGTATCCATGCAAGACCGCTTCTCCCCTGCTGAGTAAATGAGTCTCTATGGCGTGGCCAATGGTATGACCAAAATTCAGGATCTTGCGCAGGTCTCTTTCGAGCGGATCCTTTTCCACAACGGCCAGTTTGATGCCGGCGGATGCACGCACCCTTTTCTTCCAGTTTACTGCAGCAAGATCTTCGACGTCCTTTAATTGTTTCCAGTATTTACCTCCTGCCAGCAGGCCATGCTTCACTACTTCCGCGAACCCGTTAACCCATTGCTCTTTCGGCAAGGATTCCAAAAATGCAACGTTTGTAAAAATCGCAGCCGGATCCCTGAATACGCCCACCTGGTTTTTGAAATGATTGAAATCAATGCCTTGCTTTCCGCCATAAGCCGCATCCACCTGGCTGAGTAACGTTGTTGGCACATGAATAAAGTCAATGCCTCTTTTGTAGGTAGCCGCGGCAAAGCCGCCCAAATCGCAAACCATGCCGCCACCGAGGTTGATCAGCACAGCGTGCCGATCAGCGTTTTGTTCTGTAAGGAATTCCCATACCTGCTGTGTGGTCTCAATATTTTTAAATGATTCTCCGGAGAAAATTTCAATTACGCGGGCGGACTTTAGTATTTCCACTTCCTTCAGCAAAACAGGCAGACAAAAATTTACCGTCTGATCATCCGCCAGAATAAAACAGGTGGAATACTTTTTCGCGGAAAGAAAATCGGCAAATGATTGGGAGAAGTTCTTATGAGAAATATTTGGGGAAAGCGGGTGTTTTTTTATAGACATATTTAGCAATAATGGAATGATTGAATCAAAGAAAAATCAGCGCCCGTTCAGCAACGCAGCGTCCCTTATGCGACAAACAACATCAACTGTCAGACATCGAACATTGGCAGAACTTACCATCATTTGAGAGATGCCCTCTGTTTCAGCAGCGGCCGGCAAGCCTTCAACCAACTAAGCCTGCGACCCAACAGCCTGTTGTTCCTTTTTCTTTGCCAGGTTCATTACTTCCACTTGTGTGCGAATCGATTCATCGTGGATCTGAACATATAATGCCTTTACAAAATCGCGGTTAAGTCCCATCGTTTCGCCAAGGTCAAGCACTTTCTTGAGAATTTCTTCCCAACGGCTTACCTGGAAAACGATGACATTATTTTCGCGTTTCCAGTCGCCTATCTCTTTTGACAACAGCATCCGCGAAGCGAGCGTCTGCAGCAGATCTTCATCTACGGCATTGATCTTCTCCCGCAACTCCTGCAACCGTGACTTGTTTTCTTCCACCACATCCGTACGAATGATGAGGTTAGAAATAATTTCAAACAGCCTGTCCGGTGTTATCTGCTGACGGGCATCGCTCAACGCTCTCAACGGATCATTATGCGTTTCAATGATGAGACCATCATAATGCAGATCCATCGCCTTTTGTGCAACATACGCCGTAAGGTGCGTGTTGCCGCAGATATGACTGGGATCGCAAATCATCGGCAAATCAGGACACATGGTTTTTAATTCCAAAGCAAGCTCCCATTGCGGCTGATTGCGGTACATGGTAACTTCATAGCTGTGAAAACCGCGATGAATGGTAGCCATTTTTTTGATGCCTGCGCGGTTGATACGTTCCAGCGCGCCGATCCAAAGCTGAAGGTCAGGATAGGCAGGGTTTTTCACCAATACCGGAACATCAACGCCCTTGAGTGCACTGGCCAGTTCTGTAACAGAAAATGGATTCGCTGTCGTGCGGGCACCGATCCAAAGTATATCAATACCTGCCTTTAATGCTTTTTCAATATGCATTGGATTGGCCACTTCGGTGGTCAGCAATGCGCCGGTTTCTTCCTTCACACGCTTCATCCAGTCGAGGCCGATAACGCCGATACCTTCAAACATGCCCGGGCGGGTGCGGGGCTTCCAGATGCCAGCACGGAAAACGAACTGATCAAAATGTTTCTTAATGCCCTTGGCTGTCTTGAGCAGCTGGTCTTCTGACTCTGCGCTGCACGGACCGGCAATCAATATCGGTTTTTTGTCAAATGGCAACCACTCACTGGTTGGGATCAATTCAAGATCTAATTTTTTTGTGCTCATAGCTTTGCTGTTACAAATTTTCCCTTGCGGTATTCACCTAAAATTGAAAGATTAAAAGTTTTCTTCAACACCTTTGTGATGGCTGTTTCATAATCTTCGTAGTTGCTCCATTCAAGATCAACCAAAAAAGTGTATTCATTGGGCCGGCCTACGATCGGTACCGACTGTATCTTGGTGAGGTTGATCCAGTAGTCGCCTAAAATATCCACCACCTTTTTCAGGTTCCTTGGCGAGTTATCGAGCTGAAAACTGATGGAGGCTTTATTGGCGCCTGATATCTTAATATTCTTGTCAGACAATACCAAAAAGCGCGTATAATTTCTTTTATGTGTCTCGATGTTTGAATGAAGTATGGTCATGCCATAGCGATTTGCCGCAGCATCTCCTGCGATCACCGCCGTGTTTATAAGCTTTTGATCGCGTACATTCCTTGCGCATTCCGCTGTATCATTCAATGCCATCACTTTCTTATCAGGAAAACGCAACAGGAACTCATCGCATTGCCGTATGGCCATCGGATGAGAATGAATGTACTCTATCTGATCGATCTTCACTCCGTTCAATCCCATCAGGTGCAATTCAATCTGCAGGTAAACCTCACCGATCACCCGTAACCGGTAGTCAGTGATGAACTGGTAGTTGGTAAGAATGGTGCCAGCAGTAGAGTTTTCAATGGCCATTACACAATAGTCTGCTTCGCCATTCACCATTTTCTCACAGGAACTGCGGAATGAATTGGCTTCTATGATGTCAATGTTGCGCCCAAAAAATTTTTGCGCCGCCACATCATGAAAAGATGCTGCTATGCCTTGGATGGAAACTCTTTTTCTCCTCATGCTGACTTTCTTACGTACCGAACGGCCACAAAGTTATACGAAAATGCAAGTAATGACGGATTTATTTTGCCTCAAACCCGCTCCGGATAAGGGTTTGGCTAACAATGGTTAGTTAGGGATCAGGTGAACTGATTAACAGCAATGACTACCATTGCGGCAATGGAATCAACAGGATTGAAAGACGGCGGCTGCATGCTTCCACAGCGATGGCCCTTCACAAGCAGTATTATTTCGCTTTCACCACTTCTTGCCGGCAGATGACCTTTCCATTGATGGAAACAACGAGGAAATAAATTCCGGCAGGAAGTGGAGTCGTGGAAAATGCGAATTCATTTTTTCCCGCAAGCACCCTTTCCTGCATCAGCGTTTTTACTTTTCTGCCATGCACATCCAACAACTCAAACAATCCATTGGAAGAATGATCCAGTTTGAAGGCGACGCTGATTTTTTCAGCAGCAGGATTGGGAAAAACCAAAACATCCTCACTGCTTGATAAAGGCTGGCTGATGCCTGTTGGCGGTGGATCAAGTGCGATCTCTGAAATCCAGGTGGAAATCTTATGAGCAGTGGTACCAAATGAACCATTCACCCAAGTTTTTCCAGGATCATCATAACGCCGCTGCGCACCTGAATAATCACCCCACCGCTCGGTGCCAGGGATAACAGAAACATAGGACTGCCCGTTCTTCACATTTTTCAATGCGGAATAGCTGCCCATTCCATCGGTGCTGATCACTGAGTATCCGGGAAATAAATTCACTGCACTTCGCATCACCACGATGATGGATGCGTTATCCTGAAGGCCGCTGCCATTGTACGCAAGATTCGGATAGCCATAATGAATGGTGTCATCAGACAATACATGCAGGCTAAGCATGGGTGAACCGTCAGGATCCGTAATAATACCATGATATATCGCAGCAGTACCCAACAAGGTGTCTGTCGTGTTTCCCACAAACTGTATTCTGTCATTTTCATAAAATGCGCCGAGCACCCTGGAATCGTTAGTAGCCAGATCGCCTCCAGACGATTGCTTTGCATTGATGGGAATGAAGTAAGGAACATCCGATTTCAGCACCATGGCATTCAGTGTTTGCGTCGGTGCCGCTATGGTATCCGTAAGATGCACGAGGAAAAAAGTATCATTGGAAATATCCAGGTTCCGTTCACTCAGGAAATAAATATCCGGGCCATATAAGGTGCTACCGCCTTTCACCGGGCACAGATTCCTGATTCTCCTGCCATCAAAAGTTACTTCGTGATGCAGCACGGTTGATAGTTCTGTTCCCGCATAACCATCTGACTTATCAATTTGCCAGATTACGCTGCGCACCCAGCCTGTTTGCCATGGCTCATCATTGTGCAGATGATTGACCGTCACAAACAGTTCATCATGCGTGAGTGCAATGGCAGGGTAATCACTCCACAGCGAATCATTCAGCGGGTTACCCGGTATTTCGTAAAAATTCCATGCGCCACCGGGAAAATCGTTTTGCGAAAAAGCCACAATGATGCTGGAAGACACATCGGTAAAACCCGCAAGAAACACTACTACAAATTTATTTTCCACCGGATCGTAGATCGCCTTCGGATCGTATTTGTCATTTACATTACCCAATGAAGCCGAAAAAGCATCGAGTGAAATATACTTGATGACCGTATCCATGTTCAGGTCGTACATAAACACGGTAGAGTTCATCACTGACACCACATAACCACTGTTGGAAACAGCAATATCATTGTCGTTGGGCACGGAATAATTGTAGAGGTTGCCCTCGAAATTGCGCCATACAAACGGCGTATCCAGTTCATCTCTTACAGATGATTCGATGCCGATACCGGAGTAGTTTTGATCTATCCTTTTTTGCAATTGTTCCTTCCTTTCCTCCAGTATCTCCGCATCCCTAAACTCATCGCCGGCTTCCCTGTCAAGGCTGATCAGCGAAGGATTCCAGTCATCGCTTATTGCGCTCACTATCTGTGTGGCTCCTAACGGAACAGGAAAATACTGCCGTTGCGCAACCGAAGATCTCGACACCATCAAAAAAACAATGACTGAAAGCAGCAACATCAATTTCATGGAAAAGGAATTAAAGTGATGCTAAAATAATTCAATTAAAATTCAACAGGCAGGGGAATTTCCTTTATTGCCTGAAGAGGCATTGGTAGTGGTTAATGGCGTGTCAATCTTCTGTTAACGGTTTACCTATTGCCGATCCAACAAGTGACATGCAGGGTAGCTATTATAGAATAAGTGGATTCGGTATACAAGTGATACCACTCTGGATGGAATCATTTGTTCATCGCTTGTTTGCCATAGATAAGCAATGATAAAGTAATCGCGCCCTGTAACTTTTATCGATTCATTTGCCTCTCATTATTTATCATTGTAAAAAACAAATCATGGAGCTCACTATTCAGGGGTTGACGAAAACATATTCAAACGGAGTGATTGCACTCAATAATGTTACGCTCACCATTCCAACCGGCATGTACGGGTTGCTTGGACCGAATGGCGCAGGAAAGTCAACACTCATGCGAACCATTGCAACCCTGCAGGATGCAGACAGTGGCAGCATTCAGCTGGAAAATATCGATGTTCTGAAAGATAAAACGGCAGTGCGGAAAATGCTGGGCTATCTTCCGCAGGAGTTCGGCGTCTATCCCAAAGTTTCCGCGCAGGACATGCTCGATCATATTGCCGTTTTGAAAGGTTTAACAGCCGGCAGAAAAGAACTGGTTCAGTCACTGTTACAAAAGGTGAATCTATATGATGACCGCAAAAAGTCGCTGAGCGGTTTTTCGGGAGGCATGAAACAACGTTTCGGCATAGCCCAGGCATTGCTGGGTGATCCTAAGCTTATTATTGTTGACGAGCCGACGGCTGGACTTGATCCCGGGGAACGCAACCGTTTTTATAACCTGCTTTCTGAAATTGGCGAAAACAGGATTGTGATTCTCTCCACCCATATTGTAGATGATGTTAAGGAGTTATGTTCCAACATGGCCATAATTGACAAAGGAACCTTGCTTTATGCCGGCTCACCTCACGATGCGCTGCAATCGCTCAATAATAAGATTTGGACCAAATACATTTCCAAAGCGGAGGTACAGGAATGCATGAGCAGGTACCGGGTAATTTCGACGCGTATGGTGAGCGGCAAACCCTTGATTCATGTTTATAACAGCAGTGATCCGGGTGATGGATTCACCCCCGCTGAAGCAGACCTTGAAGATGTCTTCTTTTCAAGGATTGCAGGGCTGAACTGAAACCCATCCGCAATAATCCGCCTTGATTTGTTTGACTTTTGTCTCCTTCATTCACTTACACAATTATGTTCTGGAACATTTTCAATTTTGAAGTAAGATACTGGCTGAAGCAGCCGATGATCTATATCTTTTTATTCATCAATGCCCTGCTGATTTTTGGCGCTACGAGCAGTGATTCAGTACAGGTGGGCGGAGCGGTTGGTAATGTAAACAAGAATGCGCCTTTTGTGGTTGAAAATTTTTATGCAGTCATGTCCATCATCAGCCTGCTGATGGTTACGGCATTTCTGAATGTAGCGGCGGCACGTGACTTTAATTTCAATACTCACCAGATTATTTTTTCCACTCCATTAAAAAAATCCTCCTTCCTGTTCGGAAGGTTCTGCGGGGCCGCATTCGTTTCCATCCTGCCCTTTCTTGGTGTTTCTGCTGGAAATATAATAGGTGCCATGATGCCATGGGTAGAGGAAGCGCGCGTTGGCCCAACCTATGCCGACGGTCATCTGATGGGACTGGTAGTATTTATTATTCCCAACATCATTTTTGCAGGCTCATTTATTTTTGCCGTAGCCGCGCTTACCAGAAGCACGATCTATTCATTCATCGGCACCATTATCTTATTGGTGGGTTATGGCATCGCCAACGGACTTGTCAGGGATTTGAAGAATGAATACCTGGGCACACTCATTGATCCTTTCGGCATACGCACCTTCAGCGTCGCCACCAAATACTGGACAGTAGCTGATAAAAACACCCTGTCGCTTGGGTTAACCGGCATCATGCTCGTGAACAGGCTGATTTGGCTGGCTGTTGCAGGGGTTATCCTGGCATTCACATTCATGCGGTTTTCCTTTACCGAAAAATCGCGTGGAAAAAAACGTGTAATGCCGGTGGAGAAAGAAAATGTGCCTTCCTACGGCCTATTTCAGTCTTTACCCGCCGCATCATTTTCCAATAATGCATCCCACCAGTTCAAACAATTCATCAACCAGGTACGTCTCGACTTCTTAGGTATTTTGAAAAGCACCGCTTTTATTGTAATCATATTAGCCGGCATTATCAACATGGGTTCGTCTATGGCATTTGTCACCGATTCCGGATATGGTAATAAATCGTTTCCTGTCACTTACACCATCATCGACACAATCCGTGGCACATTATACCTGTTTCTGATTGCCATCATTACGTTTTATACCGGTGTACTGGTATGGAAAGAACGTGATGCCAAAGTGAATGACATTTATGATGCTTTGCCTTTTGCCAGGTGGATTTCTCCCGTTTCCAAATTCGTAGCCATGATCCTCATAGTTTTGGTGATACTCGTGGTGGCATGTTTCACTGGCGTGATCACACAAACGTTGCTTGGATTTTATGATTTTAAACCCGCTGAATATTTTATCGAACTACTGGTGCTTGACTTCCTGGCATTCATGTATCTCATTGCACTTTCCCTGTTCATTCATACCACCACCAATAACCGGTACATTGCCTATTTCATATTTATAGCCTTTACAATCGCCAACATATTTGCCTGGAGCTCGGTTGATGTAGTGTCCAACATGATCATTTTCGGCGGTGTTCCTAATCACACGTATTCTGATATGAATGGATTACATCCATACATTAAAAGTCTTACGTGGTTTAACATCTACTGGTTTCTTTTCGCCTGCCTGCTGATCATGTTTTGTATTTTTTGGTGGGTGCGCGGAAAAGAAACGGCCTTTCGTAACAGGTGGCAATCGGCAGTGGCAGCCTTTGCAGGAAATTACAAGATGATCACCCTGTTGCTGTTGGCCGGATGGATTTGTACGGCTGCCTATGTGTATTACAATACCAAGGTGCTCAATCAATATACCACACCAATGGCACAGGAGATGAAGCAGGCAGATTATGAACGGTTCTATAAAAAATATGAAAACATCAATCAGCCGCGCTTAACTGACATCCGGTACCGGATCGATCTCTATCCTGAAGAACGGAACCTTCAGGTCATTATGGAAGCAACTGCCCGTAATGCAGGGAGCAAGGCTATTGACTCTGTTCATTTCACGATGGTGGATGGCTTCGATATCAAGATTGAAACAGCCGGCGCCAGTCTGGTGCTCGATGATCGGCAACATCTCTATCGCATTTACCAGCTGGAGAAGCCGCTGCAGCCGGGCGACAGCCTTAGGCTGAAAATTACATCCGAATATCGGTCGCGCGGATTTGAAAACAATGTGCGTTTTCTGCAGATCGCAGCCAATGGTTCTTTCTTCAACAATGCGGAGGTACTTCCGCAGATTGGTTACCAGACGAGCAATGAATTGGCCGACAAAAACCGGCGAAAGAAATGCAAACTGCCCGAACGTGAGCGCATGCCGGCACTGGTTCGTAACTGTACGGATGCCTGCATGAATACCTACGTCAGTAACAGTGCTGACTGGGTTAATGTGGAAACTGTGATGAGTACTTCAAAAGACCAGATAGCTGTAGCGCCAGGATCACTGTTGAAAGAATGGGTGGAAGGCGACCGTCGCTTTTTCCACTACCGGCTCGATCATCAATCCATGAACTTTTATTCATTCATATCTGCCCGCTATGAAGTAAAACGTGACAAGTACAAGGATATTGACCTGGAAGTTTACTATACCAAAGGCCACGAATACAACGTAGACAAGATGATGAACTCCCTGAAGAATTCGCTCAAATATTTCACGGATAATTTTGGACCTTACTATCATCACCAGGCCCGAATCATAGAGTTTCCAAGATATAATTCATTTGCACAGGCATTCCCGGGCACCATGCCCTACTCTGAAAGTATTGGCTTCATCGCCAACCTGGAAGACCCGGAAGACATTGACATGGTATATTACGTAGTGGCCCATGAAATGGGACATCAATGGTGGGCACACCAGGTGATTGGTGCCAACATGCAGGGAGCCACCTTGTTGTCGGAAACTATGGCGCAATATTCAGCGCTGATGGTGATGGAAGATATGTATGGCAAGGAACAGATGCATAAGTTTTTGAAGTATGAGATGGATCGCTACCTGCGGTCACGCGGTACCGAAACAATCAAAGAAACACCTTTGCTGAAAGTGGAGGAACAAGGCTATATCCACTACAGGAAGGGCAGCGTGGTGATGTATTATCTCAAGGAAATGATTGGCGAGGACAAGATTAATGAGGCATTAAAAAATATGATTGATTCATTTGCTTACAGAAATCCTCCTTACCCGAATTCCTATCACCTCGTAGACCGGCTGGAGCAGGAAACACCCGATTCACTTAAATATATGATAGCCGATCTCTTTTATGATTTGACGATTTTTAATAACCGCACGGTGAATGCTTCTTATAAAAAACTGCCGGAGGGAAAATTTGAAGTAACACTGCAGGTACAGTCAGAAAAATTTAAGGCCGACTCGCTGGGGAAAGAAACCAAGGTTCCAGTACATGACTGGATTGAAATCGGCGCATTGGCGGCTCCTGCAGAAGGAAAGAAAACAGGCAAACAGATTTACAGCCAAAAAGTTAATATGAACACCGAAACAAACACATTCACTTTTGTGGTGGATCAGTTGCCGGACAAGGCAGGCATCGATCCTAACTATTACTTAATTGACAGAATGCCGGACGATAATCTGAAAGACCTGGAAGAAACAAAGTAACCTGCACAGGAAGCGGGTACTCACCGTTAGTCTTCCATTGAAGGAATCATAGTAAATAATATGCCCATCATTCCGGATTCATCCCGCTTAACCGATTACATTCCTGAAGCAAACAGCAGGTTGAGGTCCGTAAACTTCATATTGAACTTTTCACCAAGATGGAAGTTGGTGAGCGTGCCTTTGTAAACATAGACTCCATTACGGATATGAGGATGAACACTCATCAGCTTGTCAAAGCCTCCGAGCTGACTGGCTTCCAGCAACATGGTGGTCATGACGTTGCTGATGGCCTGCGAAGCGGTGCGCGGTACGCGTGATGGTATATTAGGTACACAATAATGAATGACTTCATACTTCTTAAAGATCGGATTGGTATGTGTGGTTACTTCTGAAGTTTCAAAACAACCACCCTGGTCGATGCTGACATCCACGATCACGGATCCCGGACGCATTTGCGACACCATCTCTTCCGTAACGATAATTGGCGTCCGTCCCGATTTAGAATGTACCGCGCCCACCGCTACGTCTGCCCGTGCAAGTGCTTTTGCCAGCACGTCAGGCCTTATGATGGATGTAAATACCCGTGCCCCGATATTGCGTTGCAGGCGCTTCAGCTTATAGATGGAGTTATCAAATATCTTCACCTCAGCACCCAGTGCAATCGCTGTCCTTGCCGCATTTTCGCCTACGGTGCCTGCACCTAATATTACCACGTTGGCAGGAGGAACACCGGCGATACCGCCGAGCAGGATCCCTTTGCCATGATTCAGGTTGCTCAGCAATTCGGCAGCAATCAGGATGGCGGTGCTGCCGGCAATTTCGCTCATGCTGGCAACAATGGGGAAAGAGCCCGATTCGTCCTGTATGTATTCATAGGCAAGCGCGATCACTTTTTTCTGCAGCAAAAGTTCAAGGTAGTGTTCCGTTACGGTGGGCAGGTGGATCGGTGAAATAACTATCTGCCCTGGATGCAGCAGGTGTATATCTTCCTCCGAGAGCGGCGCCACTTTCAATAAGATACTGGCAGCGAATATCTCCTTCGTGTCATAGGCGATTTCGGCTCCCGCTTCAGAATATTCATTGTCGGTAATGTGCGAACCTTCACCGGCTTTTGACTCAACAATTATGCGGTGGTTGTGGCCCACCAATATGGAAACAGCACCTGGCGTGAGCGCTATCCTGTTTTCCTGGAAGTGACGCTCCCTGGGAATACCAATAAACAACTGATCCTGTTTTCGGGTTACTTCGAGTAACGATTCTTGAGGAGCAAGCCCGATCCCGGATGTCAGTTCTTCCGGCAGCCTGATTTTTTTCTCTTCGTTCATGGCAGATCTATGGTCAAGATTCTTTCCTGTTCGTTAACTATTTCAAGGTGCAACTGTACAATACGTTGAGGCAGTAACGGCCTGATCAGCTCCGGCCACTCTATAAACAAATATTCTTTTTCCGAAAGATAATCTTCTATACCTATTGCCAGTGCTTCTTCCAGGGTTTTCAGGCGAAACAAATCAAGATGACAGATCCGTTCAACACCCTGGTACTCATTAATAATCGCAAAGGTCGGACTTGACACCTGATCCGTCACACCTAATGCATGGCATAGTGCAGCAATCAAGGTCGTTTTACCGGCACCCATTTCACCGGAAAAGGCAAAAATTCTTCTCCCTTCGCTGGCATGCAGCACTTGTTCTGCCACTTTCGCAAGCTGTGTTACGGAAGAGATGACGATCTGTTTCTTCACGAAGTGAAGCTATGAAAACAATCGGAGTTTATTCCTTCTAAAGACGGCAGTTTTATATCATCCGCCAAACAATCTTGTGATGTTAAACAGAGTCGTGATGCCTCAATTATATTGTCAGTTTAAGAAACCCTGAAGGGCGTAAACTATAGCGTTTGCGTTGCCGATACTTGAATAATATGAATATTGCAGGTGATGAAACTAAAGCGCGTATTTGATAATAACAATCCGCATTTTTATTTCAAGGCAGTGAAATGATTACACCCTGCACAACACGAATAGCAGTGGTGAAAAACATTATTTTTTGAAAGAAGTGAAGTAGCTTGTTGCGTTGTAATGTCGGAGTACGATTAATGCTTTCAAATGAAAAACCCTCTACAAAAAGTAATGCCATCATGAATTGCCCTAATTTAGTGATCCGTTAAAACCCTGCACCTATTATTTATGCATCATTATTTCTTGCGTAAGCCCGCTGCCGTCATTGGATTGTTATGGCTGCTGACGTTGAACAGTCAGCATGTATCGGCACAGGACGACATCACCGTTTACCAGGACCAGGTATATGTTCCGAATATTAAAACCGTGCAGCTTTATGTGGATCCGTTATTACTGAGTGATCCGATAATTCCACTAAAAAGCACGGTTCAGTTACACCTTGAATTTGACGATCTCAACGCAGACAAAAGGAATTATTACTACACCTTCATTCATTGTAACTTCGACTGGTCAAGGTCTGAGTTGAATGAGTTCGATTACCTCGTTGGATTTCGCGAACAGGAGATTAACACATACGAATTTTCCTTTACGGCGTTGCAGACCTATACCCATTATGAAGTATTGTTTCCCAATGAAAATGTGCAGCTGACCAAGTCCGGCAACTACCTGCTGAAGGTGTATGCCGACAATGACCCGGATCATCCCATCATCACGCGTCGCTTTGTTATCTTTTCAAGCAAAGCCGACATCTTGACGAATGTACATCAGCCCTTTGATCCCAAGTTTACTTTTCAATACCAGGAGATTGATTTCAGCATTCGATATAATGGCCTTACCATCTCCAATCCCATCAATGATGTAAAAGTTTTGCTGATGCAGAATTTCAGATGGGACAATGCTATTGCGAATTTGCAACCTCTTTTCATGAAGCCTTACCAGCTGGACTATTCTTATGACCTCGTAAATGCTTTTCCGGCGGGAAAGGAGTTCCGCTATTTTGACACGCGAAGTATCAGGTACCGGACCGAACATGTTCGGGAACTGAACTTTGAAGGCAAACAGGTGGAAGTAATGCTTTTTCCTGATGAACCCAGAGCAGATGAAGCCTATGAATTTTATGCAGACATCAACGGCAAATTTATCCCGGGCATTTTTGAAGGTTTCAACCAGAATGCGGAACCGGATTATACCTGGGTGAATTTCACGCTGCCGGTTGACTATCCATTAAAAAATTTAGATGTTTTCATTACCGGACAGGTGAGCGATTGGAAATTATCCAGCCAGTTCATGATGCAATATGAGCCAGGAAAACATGCTTATACCTGCAGGGCTTACCTGAAGCAGGGCTACTATGAATATGAATATGTTACTGTTGAAAAAGGCAGTGCACAGGTAGCAGGCGATCTGTTCGAAGGCGATGCGTATGAAACCGAAAATACTTATCAGTTGCTTGTTTATTACCGTTCCTTCACCAGTCGCTATGATGAAGTGATTGCTTACAAAGCCACCGATTCATTTAACAGAAACCGATAGCCCGTCAGCAGCTTTTCAGACCACCGGGGCAATCTTCAGTTTCATCGTCGTTTCTTCCGCGACATCCAGTTCCCATGTTCTGCCTGTTACGAGAGCCCTGTTATCCGGTTCATGACCGGCAGGAAATCCAAAGCAAACCGGATAATCGTATTCGGCGATATGACCTGCTATAATCTCATAGGCTGATTTTCCAAATGGATTTTTCTCATCCTTATTTTTCATCTCTGAAAATGCCCAACCACCAACCCCGACAATGATTCCAGTTTACCCGCTCGCTTGAGACTGATCATCCTGTCAATATGATAGAGCCGTTCATCGATATCTTCAATAAACAGAATTTTCTCCGCCGTATCGGTGTCGGACACGGAGCCTAATAAAGCATGCAGCAGCGAGAGATTGCCACCACAGAGTATGCCGGTACATTTTCCCCGGCGGTTTAATTCATTGGCCGGAATGGCATAGCGCAACGGCTTGCCGAATAATATTGCCTGCAGTGATGTGATGGACGCTGCTGTGGCGGAGGAAAAGTTAAATCCCATGATGGAATGAACAGATGGCAGATCGTATATAGCCAGCAAGTGTGATTGCATCACCGTGATATCGCTGAAGCCGCAGAGCCACTTAGGCGCTTTTAAGAATTTCCGCCAGTCAATGTTATCGATAATACGCAAAGTGCCATAACCACCTCTAGCAAACAGAATGGCTTTGATGGATTCATCATCCAGCATGCGTTGCAGGGCGCTTGTGCGAAGTTCATCATCACCTGCAAACTGGAAATATTCAGCACCGATGGTCTCCCCGGTTATAACCTCCAGGTTCCATTCATTTAATACGTCTATGCAGGGTTGTACTTCTGAAAGTGTAATTTTTCGGGCAGTGGAAAGGATGCCTATCTTATTTCCTGGTCGTAAGGTTGCCGGGGTTTTCATGTTGCTTAGTTACTAATGTTGTTAAGAATAGCCATAAAACTTCGAAAAGCTGACTTACTATGCTTTCTGTTCCATTTCAAAAATAATGATCTTCATCAGAATGAAGCGAACGGATCGGCGGCAGGTCTGAATTCGGCAAAAGAAACAGCGTACTACCTGCTGAAGCAAAGTGTAAGGCGGCAATAATGCTTTGACGTACAGAACTTGTATAAATTTATGCTGACTTTTGCGTCCGCCATGAAAAACACAGTCAGCAGATATACCATAACCGCCGCGTTGCCCTATGCAAATGGCGGCATTCATTTAGGCCATTTGGCCGGTGCATACATCCCTTCCGATATATATGCCCGGTACAGGAGGTTAAGAGGCGATGATATTATTTTTGTTTGCGGATCAGATGAACACGGCGTTCCCATCACTTTGGGTGCACGTAAAGAAGGCATCACACCTCAGCAATTCGTTGACAAGTATCATCAGCTGATGAAAAGCAGCTTTGAACAGTTCGGAATCTCCTTCGATATCTATTCGCGTACCTCCCACCAGGTGCATCACGAAACCGCGCAGGAATTCTTTCTGAAGCTGTACAGGCAAAATGATTTTACGGAAGAAACATCCCTGCAGTATTATGATGAACAGGAAAAAACATTTCTCGCCGACCGGTATATACAGGGCACTTGTCCAAATTGCAGTTATGAAAAAGCATACGGCGATCAGTGCGAACGGTGTGGCACCTCCCTGTCGCCCAAAGACCTGATCAGTCCTGTATCGGCATTAAGCGGAAAATCCCCCGTGCTGAAAGAAACCAGGCACTGGTTCCTGCCTTTGCAGCAGTATGAAAGCTGGCTTCGTGAATGGATCTTGGAAGGACATAAAGCAGACTGGAAAGCTAATGTATATGGGCAGTGCAAGTCATGGCTTGACCAGGGCTTGCAGCCAAGAGCTATGACCCGAGACCTGGAATGGGGTGTAAAAGTACCGTTGCCTGATGCAGCAGGCAAAGTGTTATACGTTTGGTTTGATGCTCCCATCGGTTATATCTCAGCGACGAAGGAATTTTTTATGAGTGACAGGCAGGGAACGAAGCCGTATGAGCATGTGAAGTCAGCTTCCTGGGAAGACTATTGGAAAAATCCTGATACCAAACTTATACACTTCATCGGCAAAGACAATATCGTGTTTCACTGTATCATCTTTCCTGCTATCCTGCATGCACACGGCGAATACATCGTTCCGGATAATGTGCCGGCCAATGAATTCTTAAACCTGGAAGGAGACAAACTATCCACCTCTCGCAATTGGGCCGTATGGCTTCACGATTATTTAGCTGACTTCCCGGAGAGGCAGGATGAATTACGGTATGTGCTTACATCCATTTTACCGGAGTCAAAAGACAGTGATTTTTCCTGGAAAGATTACCAGGCGCGCATTAACAATGAGTTGATCGCCATATTCGGAAATTTTGTGAACCGCACGCTCGTGCTCACCAGGAATTATTTTGACAACAAGGTTCCCGCCCGGCATACACTGACGGGCATTGACCAGGATTGCTTAGATCAGTTGCACAGTATTCCGCAAAAAATTGCTATCAATATCGAGGCCTACCGTTTTCGAGATGCTTTGGGTGAATTAATGAACCTCGCGCGTGCCGGCAACAAATATCTCGCAGACAATGAGCCATGGAAAATGATTAACACTGACCGCCAACGTGTAGAAACGGTTCTACACCTGTCACTGGAAATTACGGCTGCCCTGGCCATTTTATGCCAGCCCTTCCTGCCAGCCACATCAGATAAAATATCAGCGATGTTACAACTTGAAAAAGTGAAATGGGATGATGCCATCGGAAAACAACTGCTTAAAGAGGGACATCAACTGGGCGAAGCTTCCCTGCTGTTTAAAAAAATGGAAGATGATGTGATAACCAGGCAACTTGATAAACTCAGATCAGGTCAGAAAACAACACCACCCGCTCAGGAACAGCCTGCACAAACAAAGGAAGAACTGGTCGCGGAGAAACCGGCCATCTCCTATGATGACTTTTCAAAACTGGAATTGAAAGTGGGTACCATCGAAGCCGCAGAAAAAGTAAAGAAAGCGGATAAGCTCCTGCAGCTAAGGGTTAATCTCGGAACAGAAGTGCGTACGATCGTATCCGGAATTGCGGAGCATTACGCACCGGAAAATATCATTGGACAGCAGGTTTGTGTGGTCGCCAACCTGGCACCGCGAAAAATAAAAGGTATTGAATCGAAGGGAATGATTTTGATGGCGGAAGATAAAAGCGGCCAGTTGAAATTTGTGCAGCCTTCGGAAAAAATTCAGGATGGCAGCCCGGTATCCTAAGTGGATTACGGTAACGCTGCAACAGAACTTTACAGTGAATGCTTACTGTGCATTACTCCGTTTTACAAATTTTGTAACTCTCTCTGTTCCCCCGTTCATTCTCAATTTGAACGAGATAAATACCAGCAGGATAAGCTTTCAGATCAAGCAGGTATTTGTCCCCGAAATAAATTCCTGTAAAGATTTCTGTTCCTATCATATTCATCACCCGTATTTCCTTTCCGGAAACTAATCCTGAAATAAAAAACAAACCCGAAGAAGGATTGGGAAACACCGCCCATCCACCTGATCCGGCAGGCACTTCAACACCAACCGGCATATTAAAATTCACTTTACGGATGCGGCGATTGTTACCATCGCACACAATCAGGTGTTTGCCCGTGGAATCCAGCAGCAATCCTCGTGGGTGGTTGAACTTTGCCACGGTATCTAATCCATCCAGGTAACCTGCCGTCCCGCTCCCGGCAATGGTACTCACCTGTCCGTTTGCTATTAACCTTATCCTGTTATTATAGGTATCGCCCACATAGAGGTAACCGGATGGAGCGATGTATAATTCGGTGAGGGTGTTAAACCTTGCTAATGCAGTGTCACCGTCAGCATATCCGCCGCCGGTAGATCCTGATAAGCCGGTTCCTGCCACCGTGGTTACGATCCTTGAAGGGTCAATCTTGCGTACCCTGTGATTATAGGCATCTGCCACATAAATATTGCCTTCTGCATCAATGCTTAATCCGCATGGCGTATAAAAACGGGCAGTAGTATCGGCACCGTCTTTAAATTCACTCACGCTCTGTACGCCAAAAATATTTCCGCCACCGGCATAGGTGGAAACGACACCACTTGCATCAATTTTCCGGATGCGGTGATTCCAGCTGTCGCTCACGTAGAGATTACCTGATGCATCTCGCACGATTCCTCTCGGGTAGTTAAATTCAGCTGTCGCAGCCGGACCATCCACATATCCGGCAATACCATTGCCTGCAACGGTGCTGACCATTCCATCCGCTGAAATTTTGCGGATGTATTGATTTTCAAAGTCGGAAACATACATATTGCCGTCATCATCCATGCAGATATCAAAGGGTGACCGGAACTGTGCAATGGAATCAGGTCCATCCAGGTAGCCTGCCACGCCGCTTCCGGCATAAGTGGTAACAATTCCTGCAGGTGTGATCTTCCTGATGCAATCATTGTCACCATCCGCTATAAACAGGTTTCCGAATGGGTCGGAACATATTCCATCCGGCGATCTGAACTTACAGCTGACTGTATCACCGTTTACAAGTCCTGCTGTGCCATCGCCAGCATAAGTAGTAACCACCACCTGCGCAACGGTAAACGACCAGCAAAAAACGATCAGCCATAAAACGGTTCCTCCTTGTATCAATCTTTTATGCATCAAAGGATGTTTCATAAATGAATACTTTTAAAAATGAATGACCCTGTGAAATGTTCCTAAATATAAATATAAAGTGAAATATCCAGCTGCTCTTCATTACGGATGGCCGGGTCAATAGTCAGTTGATGTTGATGCTGACGCTAACTCACTGATCAGCATACAATATTTCGACACGAAAATTATTTATCGATCCGCTGCTTTCTAATCATAGAATCAAATGCTACCTTCGAAGCCCGTAACTGAATCATTCATGGCAAACACAAAGTATATCTTCGTTACGGGCGGTGTTACATCTTCGCTTGGTAAAGGCATCATCTCCGCTTCTCTTGCAAAATTGCTGCAGGCAAGAGGCTTCAGCGTCACTATTCAGAAGTTCGACCCTTACATTAATGTTGATCCGGGAACACTTAATCCGTATGAACATGGCGAATGCTATGTGACGGACGATGGTGCCGAGACTGATCTCGATCTCGGACATTATGAACGCTTCCTGAACCATCCTACATCGCAGGCCAATAATGTTACAACCGGAAAAATTTACCAGGAAGTAATCAACAAAGAACGCGAAGGCGCTTACCTTGGAAAAACGGTGCAGGTTGTTCCACATATCACCGATGAAATAAAACGAAGGATTCAGTTATTAGGAAGCACCGGCGACTATGAATTGATCATTACGGAAATCGGCGGTACCGTTGGTGACATCGAATCATTGCCTTATGTGGAAGCCGTACGGCAGCTCAAATGGGAATTGGGTAACTCCAACTGTCTTGTGATTCACCTTACATTGATTCCCTATCTAAAGTCGGCTAAAGAGCTGAAAACCAAGCCTACACAACACTCTGTTAAAGAACTTCTTGAAAACGGAGTGCAGCCGGATATTCTTGTTTGCAGAACAGAATTTCATCTTAATATGGACATTCGGCGCAAGATCGCGCTGTTCTGTAACGTGACCACCAATGCGGTGATTGAGTCTATTGATGCCGATTCCATTTATGATGTGCCGTTGCTCATGCTGAAAGAGAACCTCGACAAAACGGTATTGACTAAATTAAAACTGCGTACCGGCGATGAACCCAATCTTGACAAGTGGAAAGAGTTTATGGGCAAGTTGAAAAACCCCACCTCGGAAATAAAAATCGGTCTCATCGGAAAATACGTGGAACTGACGGATGCTTATAAATCAATACGTGAAGCGTTTGTGCACGCCGGAGCAGTGAATGAATGTAAAGTAGATCTGATCTCCATTCATTCTGAACACATACATCCTCAGAATGTGCATCATCTGCTTAGCGGACTCCATGGAATTCTTGTTGCGCCTGGCTTTGGACCGCGTGGCATTGAAGGCAAGGTGGCTGCCATAAAATATGCCCGCGAAAACAACCTCCCTTTTTTCGGCATCTGCCTGGGAATGCAATGCGCGGTGGTAGAATTTGCACGAAACGTGCTTGGTTGGTCCGACGCCAATTCAACAGAGATGAATGCCGAAACAGGTATGCCGGTTATTGATATGATGGAGGAACAGAAAAAAATTGTGATGAAAGGCGGCACCATGCGATTAGGTGCTTACGAGTGCAACCTGAAAAAACCTTCCAAAGCCTATCAGGCTTATCAGCAGACCGCCATATTGGAGCGCCACCGTCATCGTTATGAATTCAACAATAAATACCTGAGTGCTTTCGAGGATGCCGGATTAATTGCTACTGGCGTGAATCCGGAAAGTAACCTGGTGGAGGTGATTGAACTAAAAAAACATCCCTGGTTTGTCGGTGTGCAATATCATCCCGAGCTAAAGAGTACAGTTGACAGCCCGCACCCGCTTTTCGTAAAATTTATTCAGGCCGCAATAGAAGAACACAAAAGAAAAGACAACAGCGCGACTTCCACAATTTCTGAGACAACACCAGTGTATTTGTAGGTGTTGTGTAGTTGACTGCTTCTAACCTGCTGTTTACGGATACTACAGTTTTGCTTTGACACTACAACGGACTGAATGTTCGACAGGTTGTCCATCAGCTACCATCGAGCAATCAGGCAGCCATCTTTGCCGCTTTTGACATTCAGCCAAATTCATGTAGGTTTGCGCACCCAAAATGGACGTAGGGCGCAATTTTATCCGTTATGCCCAGGTTCAAATAAACCAATAAAACTTAGTGCATGGACAGGAATGCGGCAATAGGATTTGTACTGTTTGCAATAATATTCGTCATATACATTTATATAAATACGCCATCTCAGGAAGAGACCGACCGCTTAAAAAGGCAACAGGATTCCATTGCCCTTGTGCAACAGCAGCGTCAAGCTGCTGATTCGGCAAGTGCACACCTGCCGGACAGTAGCAGCGTGGTGAAGCAAAACGATACTTCGTTGTATAACCCGGCAAACACCCTCTTTGCAGATACTTCCATCAAGGGCGAAGAGGTGGTGAGTATAGAAATGATGTGATGAAAATAAAATTGTCGAGTAAAGGCGGCAAAGTGGTTTCCGTGCAACTGAAAAAGTTCAAAACGTATGATCAGCAGCCGCTTATTCTATTTGATGAAAAAAACACCTTCTTCAATTACGCTTTCTTTAATGGTACCACACAGATTGGCACAGACGACCTGCTGTTCAAAACGATGGGCACATCCTTTTCGGTAGCTAACAATGATTCCGGCACCATTATCTTCCGTGCCTATGCATCAGGCAGCCGCTACCTCGAACAGCGATACACCTTAAAAGGCAACTCTTACCTGTTGAATTATCAATTCAACCTCGTAGGCATGGATAGCCTTATCAGTAAAAACAATCCTGATATCAACCTGGAATGGGAAAATAATTTCAACCATACCGAAAAAGATATCACGCTGGAAAAAAATTATGCTTCCATCTATTTCAGGTATTGGGATGATGATGTGGAAAGTATCGCAGAACATTCTACCGGAGAAATGAATGCGCCGGGTAAACTGCAATGGGTATCCTTCAAGCAGCACTTTTTTAATGCGACTTTAATCACCCAGCAACCTTTTGCCGCCGGCAATTTCAGCACACAATCCGAAGAAGGTGCCGATTACATGAAGAAAATGACTGCGCAGCTTGTTTTGCCTTTCGACAATACCAAAAGCAAGGTGAGTTATCCGATGCAGTTTTATTTCGGGCCTAATAATTACCAGGACTTAAAACGGCTCGGCGATTATGACCTGGAACAAATCATTCCTTTAGGAGCCGGAGTTTTTGGTTTCATCTCATCTCCAATCAATAAGTTTTTCATCATACCGCTGTTTAATTTTCTGAATAACTATTTTCTGAACTATGGACTCATCATCCTGGTGATGACTGTGCTGTTACGCATCTTGTTGTTCCCGCTTAACTACCGTTCTTTTCTTTCCGCCGCCAAAATGCGCGTCTTAAAACCGGAGATTGATGAGCTCAAAGAGAAATATAAAGATGATCAGACAAGGTTTGGACAGGAGCAACTTAAACTGTTCAGGTCGGCCGGCGTGAATCCGCTGGGAGGCTGCATACCTGCTTTGCTGCAATTACCCATCCTCGCCGCGATGTACACCTTCTTCCCGCTCTCCATCGAATTGCGGCAGCAATCACTTTGGTGGACGCAGGATCTCTCCAGTTACGACTCTATCCTGAACCTGGGTTTCAATGTACCGTTTTACGGTGATCACGTGAGTCTTTGGACGATTATCATGACCATCACTTCTATCTTGTTTGCCATTTACAATAATCAACTTTCAGGAGTAACAGGTCAGATGAAATATATGGCCTACATTTTCCCGGTCATGTTGCTGGGCATATTCAATAACCTGCCTGCCGCGCTAACTTACTATTATTCTTTGTCGAACGTGGTTGCCTTCGCACAACAATACGTGATCAAGAACTATATTATTGACGAAGCCGCCATTCACCGGAAGATACAGGATAACAAAAAGAAACCTGTGAAGAAATCCAAACTGCAGGAACGATTAGAAAATATGGCCAAAGCGCAACAGCAACAGGTTAAACGGCAGAAGTAATTCAGTCGGCGTTTTTTTTAACAGGTTGCACTGTGCTTTTTTTTGTTTACTAAGTATGAGTACCTTAATTTTGAAACCATTCTCTACTAAACCCACATGAACATGCTCACAAAAAAATTTACACTCCTTGCAGTAGCTGTAACCGTAACGGCAGCCGCTTTTGCCCAGGTTCCAAAGTTTTCTTCCAAACTTCAATTGGTTAAGTCAACGCCAGCTATTGAAAATAAAATGCTGAAACTGAATACAGTCAGCTCTAATGGCCTGGAAGTGATACAACCCGGATATGTTTCCTCTGTTAACTCCAATATCGGCAGCAGTGTAACTACCCGTGATATCACGCAAACCATTATTGGTACCACCTATTACGACCTGCAAACCAATTCATCCGTTTGCAACCGGTTGTTAAATAATGCAGATGGCACCGTGCAGGCTACCTGGACTTTTTCTGCAGGTAACCAGGGTGTTGATCGTGGAACCGGTTACGCAGTACGGTCCGGCGGAATATGGTCAGCACCTCCTACCGCCCGTATTGAGTCGCAACGTACCGGTTGGCCCAGTATCGTTCGCACCGGAACAGGTGGTGAATACGTAATCGCTCATAACACTGCGGTAAGTCAATTACAGTTATCCAGCCGCTCCCCTTTGGGAACAGGCACCTGGAATGAGAGCACCACCACTTTACCGAGCCCAATTCCTAATGGTAACTGGTGGCCAAGAATGGCATCTTCTGGAAATTATATACATGCCATATCCGTAACCTATCCTGTGGCTAACGGTGGTGTGAAGTACAAAGGACAGGATGGAGCACTTTGCTATTCACGTTCCTCTGATAACGGGGCAACCTGGGACATCGTAAATCAAGTACCCTCCCTGATCGATTCTGCTTATTATAATGGCTTTGGCGGTGATGGCTATGCCATTGACGCAAAAGGAAATACCGTGGCTATTGTGGTTGGAGATGGTTACACTGATGTGGTACTGTTGAAATCTACCGATAATGGCACTACCTGGACAAAAACCCTGGTATGGGATTTCCCCATTGATTTCTATACAGCTGAAATGATTTCTGACGCTGATGGCGATGGTGTGGCAGATACCCTTGACTCTACCGATGAAGGATTCAGTGTTTTGATTGATGGAGCTGGTAAGTGCCATGTAGCTTTCGGATATGTGCGCATTCTTGATGAAGATGATACACCAACAGGCACCGGTTCTTACTTTCCTGGCACAAACGGTATCGGTTATTGGAACGAATCATTCGCTGAAAATGAATTGCCTCCTACAATCATCACCGGTTCGTTGGATCTGGATGGAAGCGGCGTTCTTGAAATCAATGATCTCGGACGATATCTGAATTCCGGCCTGGCATTGCATCCAAATCTTGCTACCGATGGAACAAACATATTCCTTTCCTATACGGCAGTGGTGGAGAATACGGATGATGGCTTTGGATTTAACAACGAGCATGTTTATGTGATGGCAAGCGATGATGGTGGTGAAAGCTGGCAGGAGCCGGTTGACATTAACCTCGCTTACGATGAATTTTCCAATGGCGCCTTCGGCGACCTCGCAAGAGACGTAATAGACAATAAAATTCAGTTGTTGTACATGCTGGATTATTGCGCAGGCATTGCCAACAACCAGGATTGCAATGTTGGTAAAGAAAATTCCATGCTGTATGTGGAAGCCAATGTGGAAGATTTTGGGGTGGAAGGAATCGTTGGTGTGAACGCTGTGAAAAAT
>JBGAWA010000033.1:0-37262 GCA_044227805.1 Chitinophagales bacterium
AAAATCACACACAAGGGAAAGAACAGGATTGCATAGCAGGTGTACATTATTTGGAAGAAGAATTTTTGTTGAGATAAAATAAATATTCATGCACGCAGAATCGTACTTAAGGCCGCCGCTGATTCAGGGAAGTAAGACATATCTTCAGATCACTGAAGATATCTCCCGCTCTGTGGAAGCAAAGCCTTCCCGCTCCTGGTGGATTGCCACTTCCATCGCGGCCACCGTCATGTGCTGGGGTCTGTTTTGTATCGCCTGGACAGTCTGGTTCGGAATCGGAACCTGGGGATTGAACAGAACCATAGGTTGGGGTTGGGATATCACCAACTTTGTATGGTGGATCGGTATCGGTCATGCCGGAACATTAATTTCCGCCATCCTGTTGCTGTTTCGTCAAAAGTGGCGTACCGGTGTTAACCGCGCGGCGGAAGCTATGACGATATTCGCTGTAATCTGCGCTGCGTTATTCCCGGTTTTTCACATGGGACGTGTATGGCTGGCTTTCTTTAACCTTCCTTATCCTAACAGCCGCGGACCAGTATGGCCCAACTTTAATTCGCCGCTGATGTGGGATGTTTTTGCCATCTCCACGTATTTCACCGTATCGCTCATGTTCTGGTATACCGGACTTATACCGGATATCGCAACCATCCGCGACCGTGCAAAAAGTAAAATTGCCAAATGGGCTTATGGCCTGCTTAGCTTTGGCTGGGTAGGATCAGCCAAACACTGGCAGCGTCATGAGATGCTGTCACTGGTACTGGCAGGTATTTCCACCCCACTCGTGCTTTCAGTACATACCATTGTATCCTTTGACTTTGCCACCTCAGTGATACCGGGTTGGCATACCACCATCTTCCCGCCTTACTTTGTTGCCGGTGCCATCTTCTCAGGCTTCGCCATGGTGTTAACACTGATGATACTTACCCGCAAAGTGCTTAATCTGGAGCAATATATTACCCTTGATCATATTGAATCAATGAACAAGATTATTGTGCTGACCGGTTCGATTGTAGGGTGTGCTTACCTCACCGAACTGTTTACAGCATGGTATTCTCAAAATCCCTATGAGCAATACGCTTTTGCCAACAGGGCGCTTGGGCCATACTGGTGGTCTTATTGGGGCATGATGACCTGTAATGTAATTTCTCCACAGCTGTTTTGGGTGCGGAAGCTCAGGAGAAGCGTGTGGTTTACATTCTTCATGTCTATTGTCATCAATTGCGGCATGTGGTTCGAGCGGTTTGTGATTATTGTCACTTCGCTACATCTTTGCCAAGACAATGCCTGTGATTGCCATGGCCGAAATACGGCACATCATGAAAACATCGGGTGAAGCACAGAAAAAAGCAGCCCATGCCCATGAAAAGACGCATGGTCATGATCCGCATATTGTTCCTCAGACCATTTAATTAAACTGAAATTTTAAATTCATGAAACGATATCTTTTAGGATTGTACGATGACGATGAGGTATTGCTGAACGCTGTGGATAAAGTGCGGGCACAAAATATCCGCATTCATGATGTGGTTACACCATTTGCCGTACATGGGCTTGATGAAAAACTCGGTTTGCGTGAATCTAAATTGCATATAGGCGGATTTTTTATCGGTATGACCGGTCTTGCCATTGCCTTTTCCTTCATGACCTGGGTTTTTACCGCCAACTGGCCAATTGTTTTTGGAGGAAAACCACACTTTTCTTTTCCGGCATTTATTCCAATCATGTTTGAATTTACCGTGTTATCTGCCTCCATTGGGATGACTGTTGCCTTCCTGGCACTCTGTCATTTGTATCCGGGAAGATTTCGTGAACCGCTTGACCCGAGAACAACAAGTCATCTTTTTGGAATGGTATTTAAAATTACCGATCAGACAACCCAGGAAGAGAAAGACCGCATAAGCAAAGTTTTGAGAGAATCAGGAGCCGTGGAAGTGAAAGAGCGGGCAATGCAAAAACACTATTAGGATTTGAATAGACTGATAACGATTCAACGTAGCAGCATGACGGAACCATTAAATTTTAAAACAGGAAGCAGGATGGCTGTATTTATCACGTTAGCCATGCTGATGACCTCTTCCTGCTATTATCCCCGTACCGAACCCGGTTGGGAATATATGCCCGATATGGCACATTCACTTGCCTACGAAACCTATGGCAGCAATCCCTTTTTTCCGGATAGCATGAATGCCATTCAGCCGGTACCAAACACGATTCCAAGAGGAGTCTATATGCCTTTTCATTATAGCCCTAACATCACAGGCTATGATTCCGCCGGGCTTTACCTTCACTTTCCTGCCTGGTTAGGTGAAAAGGATCTGGTGGAAGGCAAAAGGTTATTCGACATCAATTGCGCGGTTTGCCACGGCTTTGGCGGCAATGCCAACGGCTCCATTGTTGTAAACACAAAAATTAAAAATCCTTATCCGGCACCGCCTTCATATTTCGCAGATAACCTTGTGAATCTTCCCGAAGGGAAAGCGTATTACAGCGTACACTATGGAAAAAACCTGATGGGTGCGTATTCCAAATCTCTTGATCACGACCAGGTTTGGAAAGTGGTTTACTACGTCAAATCGCTACAAAAGCATTACCTCGACAGTGTTGCAGCCAAAGGCGCAACGGCTGCAGCGGTGGCTGATTCCGTGAAGAAATAGACAGCGGTTATGAAGTTGAATGATTGGGATTACTGATGACAGTTTAATGGATCAGTTAACAGCATAAAGACTGAATCGAAAACAGAAAGAAAACATGGAAGAAAAATTTATTTTCCCACAGCGACTGAAGACAATCAGTTTTGCGCTGATGGCCGTTGGACTGGTTGGTACGATTGCAACTTATTTCATGTATAATGATGAAGACGGCACTCAACGCTGGTGGGCGAATATGCTGCTGAATGCAGTTTTTTTTCAAGGGATTGCCATGGCAAGCGCCTTTTTTCAGGCAGCCACTTATGTAGCGTATAATGGTTCGATTACTGTCTTTAAAAGAATACCGGAAGCAATCGCCGGTTTTTTACCCTACACAGCATCGCTGCTCTTGCTGGTGTTGATTTTCGGACATACTCACTTGTATGAATGGTCTAATGCAGATGTTGCTGGTACAGATCCGTTAATTCAGGCAAAAACCGGTTACCTCAACCTTCCGTTTTTCTTTATCAGGTTTGCTTTTTTTGTTGGAATACTGGTGACCTTGTCTTACCTGATGCGCAAAAACTCTTTGGCGGAAGATCAACATGGGGGCATCAGTTATTATAAGAAGAATCTTACCGTCGCTTCCATATTCCTGATATTTTTTGCAGTGTATATATCAGTTACAGCCTGGGACTGGCTGATGTCACTGGACCCTCACTGGTATAGTACGATGTTCGGATGGTACACATTTGCCAGTTTCTGGGTCACCGGTATCTCGGTGATGACACTGGTAGTGGTATATGTGAAGCGCAAAGGCTATCTCGAAGTGGTGAAAGAGGGGCATCTGCATGACCTTGGAAAACTGATGTTTGCTTTCAGTATTTTCTGGACCTACCTAATTTTCTGCCAGTTTATGTTGATCTGGTATGCCAATATTCCCGAAGAAACGGCATACTTCCGCCAGCGGTATGATCATTACATGATTTTGTTCTACACGATTTTTATCATGAATTTTATCGCACCGTTCCTGGTGTTGATGAGCAGGGATGCCAAACGTAAAATGCAGATTCTGATCATCGCAGCCTGTATTATTATAGTTGGACATTTTATCGATTTTTACCTGATTGTTATGCCTGGAACTGTTGGCAATAAAGCAGGTTTTGGATTGACTGAAATTGCGCCACCACTGTTTTTTACAGGATTACTGATTTTTGTAGTGTTTAATAATCTGACAAAAGCAAACCTGGTACCCAAGCATCACCCTTTCCTCGACGAAAGTTTACATCATACTACCTGATTAACGATTTGAAAGAACCCGTTTTATGACCACATCTCTTTTAGTTGTTATTGCCATTGTCCTGTTTACGCTGGTTATTTTTCAGCTTGCCAAGACTACTGAGTTCGTAGCCATTTTGCGCGGTGAGGAAAAAACCCACCTTGAATCAGACCGGATTAACTCCCGGCTGATGATGATTTTCCTGATTCTGGGAATGATAGCGCTGTTCTGGTCTTTGGTTTATTTTAAGGATGATATGATACTCAAGGCTGCTTCTGTTCATGGTGAATGGATAGACAGCATGTTCAATGTAACTTTGTTTTTTACAGGGATCATGTTTGTACTCACACAGGTCGCCTTGTTCTATTTTGCATGGAAATACAAGCATACAAAAGGCAGAAAAGCGTTGTACTATCCTGAAAATAATAAGCTGGAAATGTGGTGGACGGTGATTCCGGCCATTGTGCTCACCACGCTGGTAGTTATTGGGCTGTACCGCTGGTTTCAGATTACCGGTCCCGAACCAAAGGATGCTGATGTCGTGGAAATCACCGGCAAGCAGTTTAACTGGATGCTCCGTTATCCGGGCAAAGACGGCAAACTGGGCGCTAATCAGTTCGAATATATTACAGAAGGCAATGGAGTCGGTATCGACTTTAACGATGTAACAAGCAAGGATGACTTCATGCCAACAGAAATGCACCTTGTGGTCAATAAACCGGTGCTGCTCAAGATCAAAGCTCGCGATGTAATACATGATGTCGGTATTCCATGGTTCAGGGTGAAGATGGATGCTGTTCCTGGTATCACCACCAGGTTTTGGTTTACACCCACCGTCACCACAGCAGAGATGAAACAGAAAACCGGTAATCCGGATTTTGTGTACGAAATTGCCTGCGACCAGTTGTGTGGCAAAGGCCATTTTGGGATGAAGGGAGTGATCATCGTAGAAACACAGGAGGAGTTTGATAAATGGGCGGCATCCCAGCAGTCTTTTTACGATGCAGTGATTAAAGGTACTGCCGAAGAAAAAAAGTTTGCTGACCTCAGTGAGCAATTGAAAAATGCTGAAGCCGCTAAAGCAAGCATGCAACACCACGAATAAATTCTTGCATTCTTTTGCTTTCAACATCATTGATAATTTAATGCAAATGATCCAACCATGAGCGAAACAGTTTTGAGTAAGGAAATCCATAAGGTTTTTACCGGTGACAGCACACATCACCAGGATTCCATGGGTGAAATTCATGAGCCGCACGGCCATCATGAACATCACAAAGACAGTTTCATTACCAAATACATTTTCAGCCAGGATCATAAGATGATCGCCAAGCAATTCCTGATAACTGGAATTTTCTGGGCTTTTATCGGAGGGATGTTGTCGGTTGTCTTCCGCGTACAATTGGGCTTCCCCAACCAGGCTTTTCCGATCCTGGAAACAATTTTCGGCAAATGGGCTCCGGGCGGTATCATCAGCCCTGAGTTTTATTATATGCTCGTAACCATGCACGGTACCTTGCTGGTGTTTTTTGTGCTTACTGCCGGCCTCAGCGGAACCTTTGCCAACCTGTTACTGCCGTTGCAAATAGGAGCGCGCGATATGGCTTCTCCGTTTCTTAACATGCTTTCTTACTGGTTCTTTTTTCTGGCAAGCGTGGTGATGATGTCATCATTTTTCCTGCCAGAAGGTGCTTCTGACGTAGGCTGGACGGCCTATCCGCCGTTGAGTGCCGTACGCGAGTCGGCGCCGGGTGCCGGAGCAGGTATGGATTTTTGGCTGGTGGGCATGGCATTGTTTATTTTTTCAAGCTTGTTAGGTGGCCTTAATTATATTACCACGGTGCTCAATCTGCGCACCAAGGGCATGTCGATGGCAAAAATGCCGCTTACCGTGTGGGCTTTGCTGATCACTGCTGTGCTGGGTCTGCTCTCATTTCCTGTATTGCTGGGCGCGGCCATTCTGCTCATCTTAGACCGAACCATCGGCACCAGTTTTTATCTCGACAATATTTTCATCAATGGACATGCTCCCTGCATTTGGACTGGTTTCCGAAGTGCTTGCCACCAACGCACGTAAGCCGATTTTTGGATACCGTGCGATGATTCTTTCCATGTTGGCAATTGCCATCCTTGCTTTTGTGGTATGGGCACATCACATGTTTGTAACAGGATTGAATCCATTCGTTGCTTCCGTATTTGTGTTTCTTACCTTGTTGGTGGCAGTTCCGTCCGCCATCAAAGTATTTAACTGGATAGCCACCATCTGGCAGGGCAACATCCGGTTTACACCGGCCATGCTGTTTGCTATTGGGTTTGTCTCGATGTTTATTTCAGGCGGACTGACAGGCATTTTTCTTGGTAATTCTTCACTCGACATTGAGTTGCATGATACTTACTTTGTGATCGCGCACTTTCACATCGTGATGGGTGTGTCGGCATTCTTCGGCATGTTCGCCGGTGTTTATCACTGGTTCCCCAAAATGTACGGTCGGTTTATGAATAACACCTTGGGGTATATTCATTTCTGGATTACCATGGTGGGTGCCTATATGATCTTCTGGCCGATGCACTACATGGGTCTTGCCGGAGTTCCGAGAAGATATTACTCATTTGATGCTTTCCAGTCCTTTAACATGTTCGGAGGACTTAACCAGTTCATCACACTTGCAGCTATGCTGGTATTCTTTGCGCAGCTCCTGTTCGTTGTGAATTTTCTCTTCAGTATGTTCTACGGGCGTAAATTAAGAACGCAGAATCCGTGGGAATCCAATACCATTGAATGGACAACACCGATCAATACAGGGCATGGAAACTGGCCGGGCGAACTACCGACAGTTTACCGGTGGCCTTATGATTACAGCAAGAATGGTGACGAATTCATACCACAAACCACACCGCTGAAAGAGGGAGAAACAGGAGGACATTAAGCTGGTGGACTTAATCTTAACAAAGACAGTTCTTTCGCCGAAACAAATCTCAGTTAATAAAGAGCCATTTTTTCTGATTGATGAATGAATTAAAATCAATACAACGAATCAGCATTGGATTGGTCATCACTTCCAAGCTGAAGGATTATGCACAGCTGGTTAAATTCCGGTTAACGATGCTTGTCATCTTTTCATCGGTCATCGGGTTCCTGATGGCTGCCGATGGAAATTGGGAATGGCCTTCCATGTTGCTGCTGATTCTTGCAGGATTTTTAACTACGGCGTCTTCCAATGCTTTAAACCAGGTGATTGAAAAGGATTACGACCGGTTGATGAAACGCACCGCCAACCGCCCGCTGCCTGCTGAAAGGATGACCAATGCCGAAGCCTTGTTGGCTGCCGGCATTTTTGGCGTGGCAGGCATTACGATCTTCTGGGTCTATTTTAATCAATTGGCCGCGTTATTCAGTGCGATTGCTTTGCTGAGCTACGCTTTCATATATACTCCACTGAAAAGGTTTTCTCCGGTTGCCGTTTTAGTGGGTGCTATTCCCGGTGCACTGCCACCATTAATCGGATGGGTGAGCGCAACCGGATTATTATCACCGATCGCCTTTGCTTGGTTTGGCATTCAGTTCATGTGGCAATTCCCGCATTTCTGGGCCATTGCATGGGTGGGCCACGATGATTATATGCGGGCCGGGTATAAATTGCTGCCATCCAAAGAGGGCAGGAGCAAATTCAGTGCGGTGCAGATCATGCTGTATATTCTGGTGCTGATCCCGGTAAGTCTGGTGCCAGCGTGGATGGAAATCAGTGGTATTTCTTCGGCTATTATCGTACTGGTATGCGGCATTGTATTTTTGGTGCAGTCTGTTGCTTTATTCCGGCAATGCAGCAATGAGGCAGCCAGGAAATTGATGTTTGGATCCTTTTTCTATTTACCGATTGTACAGTTAGCCATTTACTTTGACAGATTGTAAATTCATATGATGAGCGCCACTACACCCAACAATCGTTTTCATCCACTTAAATTCGGATTGTGGCTGGGTATCGCAAGCATCATTATGTTGTTTGCTTCGCTCACCAGTGCCTATATAGTAAGAAAGGCACAAGGCAATTGGGTTGAGTTTCGTATGCCACCGGTTTTCTGGTTCAATACTCTGGTGATTCTTTTAAGCAGCATCACCATGCATTGGGCATTGAATGCATTTAAGAATTTCAGGGAACAGCTGTTTAAAATCGCCTTGTTGATTACTTTCGGATTGGGAATGATCTTTCTGGCAGGCCAATACTATGGCTGGCTGGACCTCGCCAACCGGGGTATTTACATTGATGGTAATCCTTCGGGCTCTTTTGTGTATGCTATTTCCGGCGTGCATGCAGTGCACATACTTGGCGGATTGATCATTATGCTTGTAATGTTGATCAGGTCGGTGGTCAGGCCGTTTAATCCGAACCGGCTTACCGGTGTGCAGATGATGGCCACCTATTGGCATTTTGTGGATGTGCTCTGGATATACCTGTTTATCTTTTTTCAAATTAATCTCTCTTAATAGTAACTGATGGCAGAAGCAACACTTTCAACTACCGCCGTAAAGCCTTCGATCTGGAACGGAGGACGCTCGCCTTTCAAGGTGAGTTGGGGAAAACTGATGATGTGGTATTTCCTGGTGGGGGATTCCTTTTCATTCGCATCATTCCTGATCACATACGGAGCCCTTCGTTTCAGCTATAATGAATGGCCGGCACCTACGCATGTCTTCTCTTCAGTACCTTTCCTCGAAGGTGTAAAGCTTCCCCTGATGTTTGTGAGCTTTATGACGTTTACACTCATCATGAGCAGTGTTACGATGGTACTGGCAGTGCACTATGGAAATCATGAAATGAACCGCAGAAAGGTGACGAAGTGGCTGTTGCTGACGATTCTGGGTGGAATCATCTTCCTCGGCAGCCAGGCCTGGGAATGGACACACCTGATAGTAGATGAACACATGACCCTGGCTTCTAACCCCTTTGGCGCTCCTGCATTCGGGTGGTTGTTTTTTACCATTACCGGGTTTCATGGGTTTCATGTTTTCACAGGAGTGATAATCAATTCAATTGTTTGCAGGAAAGTAGCCCGCGGAGATTACGACCGCAAAGGAAGCTATGAGATGATAGAAAAAATCGGCTTGTACTGGCACTTTGTGGATTTGGTGTGGGTGTTTGTGTTCATGGCTTTCTATCTTCTTTAAGGATCAGGTAACTAATAGCTCAGTAACAGATTTTTGAATAATACAAACCGATAAACAATGAGTAACGAACACGGCGAAAGCGTTGACATGGTAAAGCTGATCTGGAGAACTACCTTATGGCTGTCCATCATCACGGTAGTTGAAATTGCATTGGCTGTTACACTCACTGAGTTTTTTACTGAAAATGGAATGCTGCTGGTATTGAATGCATTTTATATCATCATGAGTCTCGCGAAGGCATTTTTCATCGTTTCCGTTTTTATGCATCTCAAGTTTGAAGTGAAATACCTGGCCATCACCATTCTTATTCCCATGACGTTCCTGCTGTTCGCGGTGATTGCACTGCTGGCAGAAGGAAATTCATGGCTGCATATGAGAACATACTGATCAACTCCCGGCACCATCCGTTTTTTCTAAGCGGCTGCTTCCAAAGCACTATTCACAACCATCTGTGCATATCGCATCCTGCAAGGTGCCATGCAAAATTCTTTACTGCATTTAAGCATCTGTGAAGTAGCTTTGCGCCCTCAACAGGCTTTATGAACAAATTCACTTCCCGCTTTGTGGCTTTTATTATCCTCGTGGTTTTTCCGTTAGGATTCTTCTTCTACTACAAGCAAAAGATTGACGCATTGCCCAACAGGCAGAAGGAGGTCCGGGTATTTTGGGATGCGCCGGCTTTTAATTATCCGACTCAGAATGGCGACACACTCAATAGTAATGAACTGAAGGGACATGCTTATGTAGCCGATTTCATCTTCACCAATTGCGAAGGCGTTTGCCCTAATCTTTCCAAAACAATGTCTTTGATTCAACTCAACTTTAAGAATGACGACCGCCTGAAACTCGTTTCCTTCACCGTAGATCCTGATCGTGATTCTATTCCCGTGCTGAAAGAATATGCAAATCGATACGGGGCTATTCCCGATAAATGGTACTTTCTTCGCGGCGATAAGCAAACGGTCTGGAGTATGGCGGAGCAGGGATTCAAAGTGCCGGTGGTCTACACACCGGAAGGCGGCCAGGGAGCGGAGTTTACACATACCGAAAAAATTGTACTGGTGGATGAGGATGGAAAGATCAGGGGTTTTTACAACGGCCTCGACAAACAAATGATGGATACTTTCTATAACAATCTTGCCAGCATATTGGTCGGCATCCCGCAATGAAAGAAAGATCCATAAACCTGGCTATCGGAATTGTTTCAGTAACTGTGCCATTGGTGGTGTTGTTGCTTTTTTATATGAAACCTCCGGATGTGAAAAAGTTGATTTGATCTGCGGATTTCTGCCGGCGCTGCATCGCCTCATTGAATTTCAGCACGGCACTATTGTTAATCGCCGGTTATTATTTTATCCGGACAAAAAAAATCAGAAGCCACCGGCTGTGCATGATTACCGCATTTTGTTTTTCTGCGCTATTCCTCGTTTTCTATGTTATCTATCATGCCTTAACTGAACCAACTTTGTATATATTGAAGTATGATCCGCAACATCTATTTTTTTATTCTGATCACACACATTGTACTGGCGGCCGCTATTCTGCCACTAATCTTAATTACGCTGACACGTGGTTTGCAGGAGAAATTCGACCGTCATCGTAAGATAGCCTCGATGGACATTTCCCTTGTGGCTGTATGTGGCTGTTACTGGTGTGGTGGTGTACCTGATGTTATCGCCTTACTACTAATGCTGCCAATTGATTCTTTAGTTTAACCAGCATTTTACAATTGATGGCAGTAATGGGTTTAGCCCCAATGCAGAACTGCTTTGCATTTTGCGATATATTTTCCTTTTTTGCTAAGAGCGAGTAAACCCTTAGCAACTCTATATCGTAGCGAAACGGGATTTTCAAATTAAAAATGAGGGGTTGAATTGAATTTATCCGGCAATGGATTTTATAGTAATTTCGGGGTTCAATTGTAAGAGTATGCGAAACTCGCTTTTTGCTTTGTTCTGCTGTCTGGCAATATTAACGGCAGCCAATAGTAGTTCTTATGCGCAATGCGCCATGTGTAAACAGAGCGCAGAAACTTCATTGAAGGAAGGCAGCACGGATGCGAAAGGATTAAACATTGGCATTATGTACCTGCTGGTGATTCCGTATGCCCTGGTCGGCGGAATCGGATATTACTGGTATATCAACCATAAAAAGAATGAGAGTGCTGATGTGCAGGACTAACTGGCAACAACCATCGCACACTAGTCTTCATTCACCGCTACCCAATCACCATTTGCCTTGATAAGGGAGATTAACTCGTCAACCGCTACTACTGAATCAACAGCACGCTTCACCACTTCTTTTCCCTTATACAAGGTAATTTTCCCAACCCCACTGCCTACATATCCATAGTCAGCGTCCGCCATTTCCCCCGGTCCGTTGACGATACAACCCATGATGGCAATTTTAACCCCTTTTAAATGATTGGTGCGGGCCCTGATGGCAGCAGTGGTTTCCTGAAGGTCAAAAAGTGTGCGCCCGCAGGATGGACAGGATATATATTCAGTTTTGGAAATTCGCAACCGGGTTCCCTGCAGTATTCCGAAACACAACCGGTTGACAGTATAAGATAGGTGTTGAGGCGCGCTGATCCAGACTCCGTCTCCTAAGCCATCGAGAAGCAAAGCACCTAAATCAGTTGCCGCATACAAGGTTAATTGATCGGGCTGAAGATTTTCGAATGAACGATGAATGATTACCGGATTATCAATTTTCTCCAGCAAAAAATCAAAAAACACCCTGCGTTGTTCCATCATGCCGTTGAAGTGTTGCGTGCGAAGAACGATCACTGCTGAAGGATCCGCCTGCAGCATTTCAAGCAGTTCATCTGAAATATCATCTATGCCGAGACTGATAAATTTCAGCTGCAATATTGCCTTGTCAGGGTTCAGAAACTCTTCCGTTGTCAGTAATGGAAAAGTGCGGTCAGCCGGTTCTCCGCCATTCCATGCTGCATATTGCTGAATAACACCCAGTGTTCCGGGAATGGCAAATGCAATGTTGTTTTCACCGATAAATACGTAGTCAGCAGCCATATCGCTGATACTCCATTTGTCAGTAACGGAATCGTATCGGTAGCCAGCCGCCTGCAAGGTTTCCGGTGTGATGGATTTCTCTCGGGAAAAATCCATCACGACCACAGGTACATGATGGGCTCCCATGTTCCCGACTGGCCGGGCAATTCGCTTGCTGTATTCAAAAGGATTTACAGGTGATGCTTTGATGGAAGCGATCAAAGGAACTTTTCGTCCGTTAGCATAGCGGTTCGCCAAGTGTTTTGCCACCGGCAATTCCAGTTCAGGATCTTCTGTGAGGGAAACTCGTATGGTATCACCCAATCCGTCTTCCAGTAAGGTCCCGATACCAATGGCCGACTTTATACGGCCGTCTTCACCATTGCCGGCTTCGGTTACGCCGAGATGCAATGGATAAATCAGATCAGTGGCAGGCTCCATAAGAGATTTGGCTCTGTTCAACATTTTGTTTGACAGCAGACGGTAGGCCTGCACCATCACCTGCGGGTTGCTCGATTTCATCGAAAGCACAATGTTAAAATAGCCTTCGTCTTCAGCAATTCTTAAGAATTCAAAAGCAGATTCCACCATTCCCAACGGTGTATCACCATAGCGGCTCATAATCCGGTCGCTGAGAGAGCCATGATTGGTGCCTATTCTCATCGCAGTTCCATACTCCTTGCAGATTTTTACCAATGGCAGAAATTTCCCGCGGATGCGGTCTAATTCTTCATCATACGCAGCATCAGAATAGTCAATCACCTGGAATTTTTTCTTATCAGCGTAGTTGCCCGGGTTGATACGCACCTTTTCAACAATACGTGCAGCTACTTCAGCTGCATTAGGTGTAAAATGAATATCAGCCACTAACGCTGTGTCGTAACCTCTTGCTTTCAATTCCTTCTTTATGGCAGCAAGATTATGCGCTTCATGTATGCTTGGTGCAGTAATACGAACCAGCTCACATCCGGCATCAATCATTCGGATGGATTGTGCGACCGTTGCGGCCGTATCCATTGTGTCGGTGGTTGTCATTGACTGAATGCGGATTGGATGCCCACCGCCAATGATTAAGTTGCCGGCTCGTACTTCGCGTGTTTTAAGTCTTGAATAGCTGGTGAGAGAACCACAATAATTTATTGACATGCTCGACTGTTTATGCCGGCCAAAATTAGGATTAATCAGAACGGTTTGAAAACAATTGTTGTCAGCCGCATAACACTTCAGCCAGTATGCTTAATTTCCTATTTTCACCTCGTAAAATGCCGGCCATTCCATGGTGACTATAAGGAAGCCTGATTATTTGCTGCTCTTCATCATTCTTGTAGGAACGATGCTTCGTTTCTATGGATTTCCGCATATTCCATTTATGTACGATGAGGTGAGTGCATGGGCACGAACAGGCTATACCAATTTTCATGATTTGATTGACAAGGGTGTGAAAGGTGATGGCCATCCTGCAGCTATTCAGGTATTCCTGAACTACTGGAGGTTAGTTGCCGGCGATAGTGAGGCAGCTTTTAAGTTTCCTTTTTTATTAATGGGATTGTTTTCAATCTGGCTTGTATTCCTGATTGCGAAGTGTTGGTTTAACCGTAGCGTTGGATACCTCTCTGCTGCGTTCATTGCCTGCCTGCAGTATGCAGTCATGTATAGTCAGATCGCGAGGCCATATATGAGCGGTTTGTTTTTTTCGCTGATGATGGTATGGTGTTGGTCAAACTATTTTTTCAAAAATAAGCATGCATTCAGGTGGTTGTCAGGATATGTAATATTTGCCGCCTTGTGCTGCTATAACCACTATTTCTCGCTCTTGTTTGCCTTTATCACAGGTATTACGGGAATATTTTTTATGAATAGGGAAAGGAGGAATGCTTACCTGCTCGCCAATGCCATAGTAGTCATTTTGTTCATTCCTCACATCTCTGTTACGCTCTACCAGTTTGGTATCGGGGGTGTCGGTGGCTGGCTGCCAAAACCGGGACCTGATTTTTTCAGCAATTACCTTGATTATATTTTCCATTTTTCTATTTGGATGAAAGGTTTGATGATCGGTCTGATACTGACCTCCATCATCTGTCATTCACCGGACTTGAAAGCACAATACAAATTCAGGATAGTAGCCATATGCTGGTTCCTCCTCCCTTTTTGTATCGGTTATTACTATTCTGTTTATCGCAACGCAGTGTTGCAATATTCTGTTTTGATATTCACCTTTCCTTACCTTCTTTTTTTCTGTTTTTCCTGGATCAGGGAATTGCCGTACCGTTACAACTGGCTCTTGGTCCTGCTGATATTGCTCATCGGTACCTATACGCTTGTGGAGGAGAGAAAGCATTTTGAGATCTTCTATCATCAGCCAATCGAGGAATTGGTCAAGAACACAATCAACACCATGGATGCTGAGAAAAATGGTTCCTGCACGGTGCTGATGAATGAGCCACGCAAATATGCCGGCTATTATTTACGCAAATACCATCGCGAAATAGCAATGGACTACTGGCCGGAGAAAAATTTTCAGTCATACATCGCCTTTCGAAAATATCTTTCTTCACTCCATACTGATTGCCTGATTGCTGCCAATATTTCACCAGACTACCTGGTGCTCATACGACAGTTTTATCCGAATGAGATTAGCAGGGACAAAGGGTTTACTTATCAATATCATGCCTTCTCCAAAACGCGGGTAAATAACCGGCTTGCTTCAGAGATGGTATTTCAGGAAGCCTTGGATCTGCGTAAACCGGCTGCCGGCTGGAGTGTCGAGCAAAGTCATGTTGAAATGGATTCAACTGCTAAGACCGCCACCTTTCATTTTTTACCAAATGTTGAATTCGGTGCGGGATGCGAGAAGCCTCTTTTACCCCTGCTTACGAATGGTCATAATATTATCAATATTTCGGCAAAGGTTTCAGGCGTGACGCCGCAGAACAAAGCATCCCTCGTCGTAAGCTTTGATATTAATGATAAAAGTCTTTTCTGGCAGGAAAAGCCATTCAGCTATTTTCTGGATTCGACAGAAAGCAGTGGAACAATTTTTTATAGCATCAGTATCAGGGACCTGGGGTTTCCCGTTACTGATGAGTTGATGCTCCATGCGTATGCCTGGAATAAGAATCATGATGACTTCCGGCTCAGTGATTTTGTGGTGAAGATTGATTCGGGTAACCCATGGATTTATGGCTTGATCGAGCCGGTGCCAAAGCAACACCCGTGATTTTTAGTAATTTCATGCACATGAAGAATTTCAGAGCGTTGGCATACCTGCTGGTTATTATTATAATACTGCAGCAACCGGTTATTGCGCAGGTTTCATCACAACGTTTAGTGCCTTATCGCATTGGTTCACTTTGGGGCTTTGCCGACCGCAAAGCGAATATTATTATTCCGACCCGTTACCAGGAAGTGTTTCCATTTTACTTTGGTGTGGCAGTCGTAAAACAAGATGGACATATGTCTATACTTGATGACAAAGGTGATGTGAAGATTCCGTTCAGATATGATTATATCAGCAATTTTAACAGTGATGGAGTTGCTATTGTTTCCAGGGCAGGTAAGTGGGGCGTTATCGACAGCCGGGGTAAGGAAGTAGTAAAGTTGAAGTATGATGCTATTGACGAATTTTCAGAAGGACTGGCAGCAGCAAAAACAGGTGTCAAGATTGGATGTATCAATAGTAAAGGTGAAGAGATAACAAAGCCACTGTATGATGTTATGTTTCCGTTTCAGGAAGGATTGGCCCTGGTGAAGGCAGGTCCACAATATGGATTTATTAATGAGAAAGGGGCAGAAGTGATACCATTGCAATTTGATGGTGGCACCTCTTTTCATGATGGCCTGGCCCTTGTAAAAAAGGACTCTTTGTTGGGGTTCATTAAAAAGGATGGAAGCATTGCTATCGGTTTCCGGTATTCCGGTGCCAATATTTTTTCCGAAGGACTGGCAGTGGTGATGACTGGAGGAAAGGTTGGATTTATCAATATTTCCGGCGAAGCCGTTATCCCGCCACAGTATGAAAATGCCAATAATTTCAATGAAGGACTAGCCCTTGTACAGCAAAACAGCCGGTACGGATTTATTGACAGCAAAGGAGTCTTGCAAATTCCTTTGCAATATGAAGGTGCCAACGACTTTCATGACGGCCGTGCATTGGTAGTTAAGGATGGCTGGGCAATGATAACAAAGGATGGTAGGCTTCTTCCCTTAAGCCAGTACTCTATGGTTCATGATTTTGTGAATGGATATGCACGCGTGCAACGCGATGACCGCTGGGGTTATATTGATATAAACGGCATAGAGGTGATTCCACCAAGATACGAAGAGGTGCTGGATTTTGAAGGTGGACTGGCCCTGGTGAAAAGCAGCGGCAAATGGGGTTATATTGATGTTGGAGGAAAGGAATTTTTCAGAGATTGACATGCTTGGAGTGAACGCAGGCACGGGCCATGATCAACTTCATTACGCATAACTTTTTTCAGGAGATGTCTCCCTGCGCGGGTCTTATAAGTATTTCTTCCACCACCGATTGTGGTGATAAGGTGAAGGCATTCCAAACCGACCTTGCGATATCTGCAGGTTTCATAAACCGCTCATCTGGCAAATTAACGCCATCCCATGATGCAGTAAGGGTGGCGCCGGCAATAACAGCCGTTACCCTTATATTATAGGGGATCATTTCAACACGCAGATTTTTTGTGAAGCCCAGCAGCGCAAATTTTGAAATTCCATAGGATCCGCCATTCGGATATGCCTGCAGGCTGGCTGTGGAACAGAGATTAAAAATGTGTCCGTGTTTATTACGGATCATGACCTTCACAAGAAACTGCGTCAGATAGTACGCACTATATAGATTGGTTTTAATCTGCTTCTCCAGGATGCCTGGCTTTTCTTTATGCACTTGTCCGGGTATAAAAACCCCCGCATTATTTACCAATACTTCTACCGCATCCCAATGAGATATAATCAGATCGGCAAATGCTTTTAATTGCTTTTTATCCGATACATCACATGCCTGCGTCAACAACTCTATGTCAGGAAACTTATTGCGAAGTTCATCACTGAATGCTTCCAGTTCCTTCTTGTTCCTGGAGCAGATGGCCACATTAAATCCTTCAGCGGCAAATTTTTCAGTGATGGCTTTTCCGATTCCTTTGGTCGCTCCTGTTATTACTGCATTCATGGAATAGTCTTTTAACAATGAACAATGTGGCAATTTAACAATTTAACTCACCCTGAGCAGCGCTTTGTTGTAGCTTCTTGCCAAATTTCAATGGGGTAATCGGTGTGGAAGCATTTACCTACAAAAACAGTATCCAGCAGGCTGTTAATTCGCGCGTGTCTTCCCTTTCACCTAAATGAGTTTCCAAAGAATGGCTACCTTTAACCACACACAATTATATGCTCTTCTTCAGGTTTTTTGAACAATTCGGCCAGTACATCCTGCTCATGAAAAAGTCATTTGTACGGCCGGAGAAGATGTCTATATACTGGAAGGAGTTGATGAGGCAGATGATTGAAATAGGGGTCGGTTCTGCCGGCATCGTCATTGTTTTTTCTGTATTTCTGGGAGCAGTATTAACAGTGCAAACTGCTTATCAGTTTACAACGCCATTCTTGTCGAAGTCCATTATCGGATCGATCGTGACTAATTCAACAATCATCGAGATGGCCCCTACGGTCACCTGCCTGATTCTTGCTGGCAAAATCGGCTCGAGCATCGCTTCCGAACTCGGTACCATGCGTATATCAGAGCAGATTGATGCACTTGAAATAATGGGTATCAATTCAGCAGCTTACCTGGTATTGCCAAAGGTGATAGCAGCCACTTTTATGATTCCTATACTTATTATTATCGGTGGGTTTTTGCAGATACTTTCTGGAATGGTAGTCGGTCATGTTCAAAACGTGGTGTCAACAACAGAATTTATGCAAGGCTCCATCCAGTTTTTTATTCCTTTCACGGTCACTTTTTCAATCATAAAAGCTACCACATTTGGCTTTATTATTTCTTCTGTTTCTGCATACCTTGGTTATTACACAACAGGAGGTGCCTTACAGGTCGGCAATTCAGCCACAAGGGCGGTGGTAGCCAGTTGCATTCTGATTCTCATTTTTGACTATGTGCTTGCAGAAATGTTGCTATGATAGAAATAAAAAAAGTGCGTAAGTCATTTGGTGAACGCGAAGTACTCAAGGATATCTCGGCCGTTTTTGAGCCCGGCAAAACAAGCCTTATCATTGGAGCAAGCGGTTCCGGTAAAACCGTGCTGATGAAATGCATGGTGGGTCTGATGTCGCCAACCGGCGGCTCTATTATCTATGACAAGAATGTTGACTTTGCTTCACTCGAAGAAAAAGCCCGGAAAGAGATCAGACAGCAGATTGGAATGCTTTTCCAGGGTACTGCACTCTTTGATTCTATGAGTGTTGAACAGAATATCCTGTTCCCGTTGAATATGTTTTCTACCCTGACTGCCAGGGAAAAACTGGACAGGGTGAATTTTTGCCTGGAAAGGGTTAACCTGAAAGGAACCAACCGGTTGCACCCAAGTGAATTGAGCGGTGGTATGAAAAAGAGAGTGGGTATTGCCCGGGCCATCGTGCTCAACCCGAAGTATTTATTTTGTGATGAACCTAATTCCGGACTGGATCCGCAAACATCCATACTCATTGATGAACTCATCAGGGAAATCACGGTCGAATACAATATCACTACGGTTGTGAATACACACGACATGAATTCAGTCTTGGGTATCGGCGATTACATTATCTTCCTCTATAAGGGCGTAAAATGCTGGGAGGGAAGCCGGCATGAAGTGCTCTTAAGCTCCAACAAGGAGATGAATGACTTTATCTTCGCTTCGGAATTCCTCAAAGAAATCAAAGCACTGTCTTCAAAAACCTGAGCAGAATTCAATATTTTTGCGCCTCCCGGATGAAACCCTGGCTGTTTAAAACGAAGTGCCGCGTCATTTCTCCCTTGAAAGATCCGGTATAATGGAATTACAGGCTTATTATTCCGGATAATCGGATCGTAAGCTCATTGCAACATTTTCCCGGTCTGTTAACCTATTGCCAATTAATCATTTAACTGTTTAACCGATTACTTTAGCAACCAAGCACAACCCAAATCAAACATGAGCGTATTAGTCAATAAGGATTCAAGAGTTATTGTTCAGGGTTTTACCGGGCAGGAAGGTACCTTCCATGCCACGCAGATGATCGAATACGGAACGAATGTAGTCGGTGGTGTTACACCAGGCAAAGGCGGACAACAACACCTGGAACGTCCGGTATTCAATACTGTGGAAGATGCAGTTAAAAAAGCGGGGGCGGATGTAAGCATCATTTTTGTTCCGCCGGCTTTTGCTGCCGATGCCATCATGGAAGCTGCGGATGCCGGCATTAAAGTGATTGTTTGCATCACCGAAGGTATTCCAACGCAGGATATGATCGGGGCTAAGGAATTCATTAAAGACCGCGATTGTCGCCTGATCGGACCCAATTGCCCTGGCATTATTACACCGGGAGAGGCGAAGGTGGGCATCATGCCAGGCTTCGTTTTCAAAGCGGGGAAGGTGGGTATTGTTTCCAAATCAGGTACCCTAACCTATGAAGCGGCTGATCAGGTCTGCCGCAACGGGCTCGGAATATCTTCTGCCATCGGTATAGGCGGCGATCCGGTTATTGGGACAACCACCCGGGAGGCTGTTGAATTATTTATGAATGACCCTCAAACGGCAGGCATTGTGATGATCGGTGAAATTGGTGGTGGTATGGAGGCTGAAGCCGCAAGGTGGATAAAATCGAATGGCACAAAGCCGGTTGTTGGATTTATTGCCGGGCAAACTGCTCCACCCGGCCGAAGGATGGGCCATGCAGGTGCTATTGTTGGTGGAACAGAAGATACTGCTGTCGCGAAAATGAACATCATGCGCGAATGTGATATTGCCGTGGCGGAAAGCCCGGCAGTGATTGGAGAGATGATGGCCAAACTATTAAAGGGTTAATTGCCAGGTGGCAGTTAACATAATGGTGAATGGTCTATCAATTGTTTCTGGTGGACCACAGATCAATATGAAGCTTGGCAGAGCAGATGTGTTGGAAAATGGAAACAAAAATTAGCGGATGAATAGCAGGATTGTCTCAAAAAGTTTTAAGATTGTTTGTTGACTGTAAAAGCTACTTTACAATTTCAAAACACTGAACAATGCCATAGGTCACAATAACTTAACCATTTTATTATTACACCTTTAACCCAATAGTATGAAATTATTAGCTGGGAAAACTGCACTCGTTACTGGTGCTTCACGCGGAATCGGCGAAGCCATCGCAAAAAAACTCGCCGAACACGGCGCCAACATCGCTTTCACTTACCTCTCATCGGCTGAAAAAGCAATGGCACTGGAAAACGCATTACATGCCATGGGAATAAAGGCGCTTGGTTATAAATCAGATGCGGCTTCATTCGAAGAGGCAGAGAAACTGATCGGTAATGTATTGATGGAATTTCAATCCATTGATATAGTGGTTAACAATGCAGGAATCACCCATGACAACCTGATTCTGCGAATGACAGAGCAACAGTGGGATGCCGTGATCACCACAAACCTGAAATCAATATTCAACATATCGAAGAACGTTTGCAAGCCCATGATGAAACAACGCGGTGGTTCTATCATTAACCTGAGTTCTATTGTGGGAATGACTGGCAATGCCGGGCAAACCAATTATGCCGCTTCCAAAGCAGGTGTTATCGGTTTTACTAAATCACTGGCTAAGGAATTGGGATCACGCAACATCCGTTGTAATGCCATCGCTCCGGGATTCATCGAAACCGACATGACGCATGGCATCAGTGACGAAATGAAAGAACAGTTCAAAAAGAATATCCCATTGTCCCGCTATGGCTCAGCAGATGAAGTAGCTAAAGTGGTTCTGTTCCTGGCATCTGACCTATCGAGTTATGTAAATGGGCAGGTGATTTCGGTTTGCGGAGGACTCAATACCTGATTAGTATAACACAAACTGATTTTTTTGGGCGGTTGGTATAAATGGATGTTTTTTGCGAAATGTAAGTTACAAATCTGGATAACCGGTGCGTTTTTCCTTTGACATAAATATCAAAGCCAGTGGCACGGATTGATCATTGTTCATAGTTTATTGCTCACTACTCATTTCTTGCATCTCAGCCTTTCATATCCTCCAATTTACATTCTGCTCTGTGTAGCATTGGGTGCAGCTGCATCTTTCCTGCTCTATTACCGCGACTGGCAGTTTAGAGACCTTGGTGCTTCATTCAACAAATGGCTGTGGTTGCTGGCAATCATTCGAGCGATAACGATCAGTTTCATTGCCTTCCTGCTTCTGTCACCGCTCATCAGAACTATTTCCACACGCATTGAAAAGCCTATTCTTCTTTTCGCACAGGACAATTCTTCCTCGGTGATGATGAACCAGTCTAAAGAGGATTCGATAAAATATACCAATGACGTTTCCCGGGTTTTAAATGAGCTGTCGAAGCAATATGATGTTAAATCCTACGCTTTCGGCAGTTCGTTGCAAGAAAACCCTGACTTCTCCTTCACCGATAAGTCCACCAACATTTCCTCCGCACTTGATGAACTGGTAAACCTGTATGCCGGCCAGAACGTGGGTGCTGTTATCTTATCTACTGATGGCATTTATAATGAAGGCAGTAATCCTGTTTACCTGCGGGAGGAATTAAGTATGCCTGTTTATACGATTGGATTGGGGGATACTACCGTGAAACGCGATTTGCAACTCTTGAATGTAATCCATAACCGAACCGTTTTTTTAGGCGATTATTTTCCGATGAAGGCTGAGTGGCGATCGCAGTTTTGTGCCAATGAGAAGACCGCTGTTACGGTAAGTCTTCTTGAAGGTTCCACCGTAAAGAAACTGGATGAAAAGCCCATTACGATAGAAGGAAATGACTACAGCGGGAGCACAGAATTTATGCTGAAAGCGGAAACACCCGGCATCAGCCATTACAGGATAGCACTGGCCAAAGTGGAAGGGGAGGTATCGCCCATCAATAACATCAAAGATGTTTTTATTGAAGTAGTGGAAAAAAAGGAAAGGATTCTCCTCCTTGCCAATGCTCCTCATCCTGACATAGCAGCGATTAAGCAATCCATTGAGGCGAATAAGAATTATGAAGTCACTGTGGCCTTCGGCAATACCGTGCCCGGTAAAATGGAAGATTATAACCTGGTGATGCTGCACCAATTACCCACAGTGATGAATACCATTCAGCCGGTGTTACAGGCGCTGAAAGAAAAAAAGAAATCAGTGCTCTATATTCTGGGCGCACAGACTAATCCTGCATTGCTCAACAACGCTCAATCGCTTATCACGCTCACAGGTGGCAATAGTTCCACGAGTGATGCATTTCCGGTATTCTCCCGGGAGTTCAACCTGTTCAATGTACCCGATGAACTGAAAATAAAAGTGAGCGCGTGGCCACCGCTTTTTTCACCCTTTGGCGAATACCGCATTTCGCCCGGCGCCGCTACACTGATACTTCAGAAAATCGGGTCGGTAGTGACCAAATTTCCACTGATTCTTTTTCAGCAGGATCTTGATGGCCGCACCGGTATTATAGCCGGTGAAGGTTTATGGCGATGGCGGATGAATGATTTTGAACTGAATGGAAACCATGATGCATTCAATAGCTTAATCTCTTCCGTAGTGCAGTATTTATCTGTGAAAGCCGATGAGCGACAATTCCGGGTAAGGCTGGAGAAGGAAAGGCAGGCTGGCAGCAACCATATCTTTTCGGAGAACGAATCGGTGATTTTTGATGCTGAACTATTGAACGAATCAAATGAACTCATCAATACACCTGATATCAAACTCGTTATTAAGGATGAGCAGGGCAAGGAATTCCCTTTTGTCTTTAGCAAGAATGTGAATGCATATTCCCTAAATGCCGGTTATTTCCCGGTAGGTAATTACTCGTACAGCTCAAAAGTGAATTACAATAGTAAAGACCTCTTTGCGTCCGGCGTATTTTCTGTTTCGCCCACGCAACTGGAGTTTGAAACAACAAGAGCCAATCATCAGTTGTTGTATGCATTGAGTCAACAAACCGGCGGCAAACTATTCTATCCGGGTCAACTCAGCCAGCTTGTGGCAGAGATCAGGGCGAAGGAGGAAATAAAACCGGTGCTATACAGTTCTACCCGTACAGAACCATTGATTAACCTTAGATGGTTGATCATTCCAATCTTGTTTTTGCTGGCCCTTGAATGGGGAGTGCGCAAGTTTAATGGAGGTTATTGAAACCGGAACCACTTTTTGTTGCTGGATTACTTTTATCCTGATGCAACTACCAGTGCTGTCTGGCGCAGGATATCTCCAGCTATAGCTTCCATAAGCCAGCATTACTCGAATAAACCCTTAGCTGCACTAAATCGAAACGGGGTTTTTCTATTGAGAAATCAGGGTTGAAAGAGCGCTGCTTTTGATTTGAACTGACAACAACTGGCGTATCAAACAGGAAGTCGTTTCCTGAAAAAATAATCTTACCTATCTCATTTAAACCCACATTTTGCAGTTCAAAGCGGCAACGGGTTTAACCCCGAGTCGCCGCGAAGCGGGATTTTTCCACTGAAAAATCAGGGTTAAATTCGTAGAAAAAAGGAGTTACAATATCGCCTAAGGTTATTCTTTTTCCGGCACTATTACGAATAAGTCTTCTTCATCTTTCTTCATCATATACTGCTCGCGGGCAAATTTTTCGAGTGATTGTTGATTCGTGAGTAATTCCTGCTTTTCACTTTTTACTTCAGCAATCTTTTGCTCATAATATTCTTTCTTATTGCGGTATTCAGAAAGCTTCATCCGCAATTGCACCTGCGATACAATATCATTGTTGTCGAAAAAAAACATCCACGATAAGAAAGCCAGCGTTACCAGCAGGTATTTGTTTTTCAGTATGGCAGGAATACTGCCCATGCGTAAAGCGGCAAAAAAATTATTGATAGATTTTTTCATGATGATGATGACCTGAAAAGAAAACAACAACTGCAAATTTGATTAATTAATAGTGAAGTATCATGAATCAGCATGCATCTTTTCAACACACTGCCGACAAGATGACCAATAGCATACTGACGACTAAGGATTTTTTTTAGGATCCACTATTATCTCATCCGGTCTTGTAGATTCCAGCATAAAGGTATCCGACAACACTTTGAAAGTGGTGCGCCGGTTTTCTTGGAATTGTTCTTCCGTGCACTTGACGCCGTTTATACAACCATTCACGGGCTGTGTTTCTCCATAACCTTTCGCTGTCAGCCTCAACGGGTCAATGCCGTTCAACACCAGGTAATCCACCACAGACTGGGCACGTGCCTGCGACAGGCGGAGATTGTAGGTATCTTTGCCCCTTGAATCGGTATGTGACCCGATTTCTACCTGCACGGCTGGGTTTTCATGTAAAAGGACAACTAAGGTATCCAGCACCTTGGCCGCATCCTCACGGATGTTTGCTTTGTTATAGTCATAATAGATATTGCTGAGGTTCACCTGTACATTTTTGTAGATCCTGTCGAGTAATATCCTGACGGTGGCAGTGACGGTATCTTTATCAATTACGGTGAAACCCATGGTGCTGGCAGTTTCCGACTTGCTGAAATATTCCGGTTTGGAGGCGCTTACCCGGTAAATTTTTTCCGCTTCTGCTTTAAAACGGAAGGCCCCGTTTTTGTCAGCTTTGATCACCTGTTGTGATTTTGGAACCGGGTTTCCTTTTTCATCCAGCATGTTTACAGTAACGTCGATGGCTGCCAGTGGCATGTAGCCCGTGATACGGCTGTTGGGATTGTTTTCTTTTTCAAAAATCTTTTCCACCACATCACCGCTGACCAGATACACTTTCACTTTTTCTTCCGTAAAGTGATAAATATCGTCATGACCTTTTCCACCCGGCCTGTTGGAAACGAAAAAACCCTGTGACTTTATTTTGTACTGATCTTTAGGATTTACCTTTTCAAACATAATGGCAAGGTCATCAGCACCCGAATTAACCGGCGATTTCAGGTTTTGAACATTACCCCACTGATTCTTAATACGTGATGCTGAGAAAATATCCAGTCCGCCCATACCCATCTGCCCGTTGGATGCGAAGTATAATTTGCCATCTTCCGCCAGGTAAGGAAAAGTTTCTTCGCCTGTTGTATTCACATTGGGTCCGAGATTCAATGGATTGCCCCAGCCTTCCGCTGTTTTTGTAAGTACATAAATATCCTTTCCTCCATAGCCTCCATCCACATCGGCAGCAATATAAAGCTCTTTGCCATCAGCGGATAAAAATGGTTGTGACACATTTGAACTGTCATTGAAAACCTGAATAGATTGCGGATCACTCCAGGAGTCATCAGTCTTGTAGCTGTAATAAATTTTACAATAGTCATTGTCGGTTTGATTGCTGCCACAGCGCGTGAAATAACACTCCGTGAAATCCTTGCTGAAGCAGGAGGCTCCTTCATTATAAGGTGAATTCAATACCTCACTGAATGGAACCGGTGCGCCAAAATTACCCTTATCATCCTTCGAACTGAGAAAGAGATCGCTGAATTTTTCGCCGGTCCATCCATAAATGTCATTACCGGCAGCAGCTGATCGATCCGAGGTAAACACTAAGTCGTTTTTGCCGAAAAAAACTGGTGCATAATCATATGCCGGCGAATTTAGCGCTTCCACATTGGTGATAGTAGTTCCCGATGCACTGTTTTTCCATTGTTGCGCCATGTTGCAGGCTTCTACTTCACTTCGTGCCTGGTCATCAAACGGTGATTGTTTCAGGTATTCTGTAAAGGTAGCTGCAGCTTCTGTGTACTTCTCGTTACTTTTCTGCATCGAGCCATAGAGGTATTGCGACCTTGGATCGTCATTCAGTGTAAAGGCTGTTTTATACCATTTTTCGGCAGATTCCGTTTCACTGTTTAAACGATAGCATTCCGCAATCATGAAGGCTTTTTTTGCTTTTATAGAGGGCTCGCTTTCTCTATTGAATTCACTTTGAAGCAGGTCAGCTGCTAAAGTGTATTGCTTTTCCGCAAAAAGCGTTTCGCCGGTCTTTGTTTGCTTGGTGATCAGGCAGGATGAAAAAAGGAATATCAGCGATACGAAGGCAAACAGATAACGACCGGTTATTTTCATGGGTGGGTGATTGGAGCAAATTTATTGGAAAGTAAGGAGGAAACGAAAAAAGGTTGAGTAGCATATGGATCCAGTCTTTCAGTTTGACTTTTTTGAGATAAAAGCAATGAATGGGGTCTCCTATGCATAAACGCTGCAAACCATCATTACTTGCTTATATTTGCCCGTAAATTGAAAGGGATTATGACAATGAGGAAAATTCCATTCCGGCAGGCACTTCGCGAAGCGATGGTGGAAGAAATGCGGCTGGACGATCGTGTTTTTTTAATGGGTGAAGAAGTAGCTGAATACAATGGCGCTTACAAAGTAAGCCAGGGCATGCTCGATGAATTTGGGCCGAAACGTGTGATAGATACACCGATTGCTGAACTCGGATTTGCCGGCATTGGAGTAGGCGCAGCAATGAATGGAACGCGTCCGGTGATTGAATTTATGACTTGGAATTTTGCAGTACTTGCCTTTGATCAGATTGTGAATTCAGCAGCCAAAATGCTCTCCATGTCAGCCGGTCAGTTTAATATCCCCATAGTGTTTCGCGGACCCTCGGCAGCAGCCGGTCAATTAGGTGCGCAACACTCACAGAGCTTTGAAAACTGGATGGCGAATGTGCCGGGATTGAAAGTGATTTCAGTTTCCAACCCATATGATGCAAAGGGCCTTCTAAAAACAGCCATTCGTGACAATGATCCGGTTTGTTTTTTTGAGTCGGAGGTAATATGTATGGAGATGTTGGCGGCGTGCCGGAAGAGGAATACCTGATTCGATTGGGAAAGCTGATGTGAAACGAGAGGGAACTGATGTCACCATCATCATACAATAAGATGATGAAAGTAGCTTTTGCAGCTGCAGATGAATTGGTAAGGGATGGTGTTTCCGCTGAAGTGATAGACCTGAGAACCATTTTGTCCCCCAAATATTCCGACCATCATTGCCTCTGTGAAAAAAACCAACCGGCTGGTGATTTTGGAAGAAGCATGGCCTTGTGGCTCTGTAACTTCCGGTAACTTTTCCAGGTACAGAAGTATGCTTCTTTCGACTATCTGATGCGTGCCTATAAGAGTAACAACATCCGATACTTCATTGTATGCGCCAACATTGGTGCAGGCATTCATGCCGAATCCTGAAAAAGTGATCAAGGCCGTGAAGGAATCGCTGGCATACCTGGTGTAATGCTGCCACGGCTGAAACGCTCATTGAGCCGCGCAACGCAAAATTTGTTCAATAGACGATGAACCCTGTCCTAATTGGATAACGTCCCTGACCTTGAAGCTTCATCAGCCGTTATCAGGTGAATATCCATCGACTGTTTTTAACGCAAATCGTCTTTCGCGCTTAATTATTCATCTCTATATCACTTACCAGTTGAATCCGAACCAGGAAATAAAGGATGATCCGGAACCCGTTGTGCGGGAGGATATTCTAATCGAGGCCGAAGAAGAGGATGGTGCATACGAACATTTTCGCATCACGGTGGACAAAGGCCAGACTCCATTGCGCATTGATAAGTTTCTGTTCAACCGTATTGAGGCAATCAGCAGAAGTAAGATTCAGCAAGCCGCTGCAGAAGGCATGATCCTGGTTAATGGCATTGCGGTAAAGTCGAATTACAAGGTTAAACCGCTGGATCTTGTCACGATCATGCTGTCGGAGCCGAAGATGGAGCATGACCTGTTGCCTGAAAACATTCCGTTAAATATTGTATTTGAAGACAGCGATGTAGTAATCATCAATAAGCCGCCCGGGCTCGTTGTTCATCCTGGGTGGAAATTATCTGGCAAATTACCATGGTGAATGCACTGATCTATCATTTTCAGCAATTGCCGGTTGCTACGGGTGAGAAAAATAAGGACCGCCCTGAATGATGCATCGCATCATTAAAATACCAGTGGCATATTGGTGGTAAGGCAAGAAAATGAATTGCTTCTGAATTTTCTTAGCAAGGCAATTTGCCGACCATTCCCTCAACCGTACTTACCAGGCACTGGTGTGGGGCGATTTCAAAGAGGATGAAGGTACCATCACCGGCAATGTTGGAAGGAGTCTGAAAAACAGGAAGATGATGGATGTTTTTCCGGATGCTGATCATGGTAAGGAAGCTATCACGCACTATAAAGTTTTAGAACGGTTAGGCTATGTAACTCCTATTGAATGTAGATTGGAAACAGGCCGGACGCATCAGTTCGTGTGCACATGAAGTATGCGGGGCATCCTGTTTTTAATGATGAAACCTATGGAGGGAACAGGATTGTGAAAGGAACAGTGTACACCAAATATAAGCAGTTTGTAGGGAACTGTTTCGACATGATACCGCGGCATGCCTTGCATGCAAAATCGCTTGGTTTCGTTCATCCCTCCACCCGGCAAAATGTTTTTTTCGACTCAGTCTTACCGGATGATTTTCTGAACGTGCTGGATAAGTGGAGAAAATATGTGAAGGTCAAGGGTTGAAATGAACTTTCTTGCCCGCTCCGCAACGTGAACTTATAACACAATACCTTTTTGCTTCAGTATGTTTTTATAATAACCGACTTTTTCCGGATCGTTCCAGCTCTTGAAGATTAGTTCTATGTTTTTTGCCTGGCGCTTTCATAACCAGGATGCCGTTCCAATAACTGAATACAAAGTTGTGTGGCTATCTCATATTTTTTCTGCATGGCCAGAATCACACAAAGGTCATTCTGCGCATCAAGGTAAGCAGGAGCTAGTGCTAATGATTTCCTGATAAGTTTTTCTGCTTCCGGTAAATCATTTCGCCGGAGTGCCAGTTGGGAAAGATTGTAATAGGTAACCGCGCTTGCTGGATTAATCTTCAATTCTTCCTGGAATAATATTGCCGCTTTTTGATTATTGCCGTTGTTAAGGTAAATGCGCCCCAGGTTGTTGTGGACTTCCTGGAGATTCGGATTGAGTGCGATGGCTGGCAGGTATTCTTTTTCTGCTGCGGCACTATTGCCTGCGGTGAAATAACTTGTTCCAAGGCCGCGGTGTGCGAAGGAAGCGTCCGGAGAAGTTGTAACAGCTCGCGACCAATAGCTGAATTCATCTTTGTAATAATTACTGTTGAAAAAAGTAAATACTGAAAAGGTTAGTAGGATTGCACCGGCAATTACATAGGTGCTAATGGAAGACCATTTCAACTTTTTTACCAGGTCTGTTTCCAGCCACAGCAACAAAAAACCGATGAGAGGAAAATAAAGTCGGTGTTCGAGAAAAACGGATTCGTACTCATCAGTAGTCGGCACTATTGCGGGTAGCATGAATAGCAACCATCAGGCCGCAGCCAGCAGCAGATATTCCAGCCGTATATTTTTGGAAGTGAATAGAAAAAAAACAAGTAAAATGATGGTGGTGATACCGAACAGTTGTGAGGTGTTTTGTAAGATCGGGAAAGTGGATAGCTCGAAGGGAAGCAGCATTTTCGGTGTACTATAACAAGGCAGGCAGGTTTTTGATGAAATTTTCAACGGTATAAGTGAATGGCAAACCAACGGATGATCCGAGCACAGCTTTGCGAATTAGCAGGAATACTACAATCAGCACCAGCCAGGAAGCCATAATCTGAAAATCAAATGGCTTTTTCAAGCCGGAAGTTTCTTCCACTCCGGTTTTGTAACGGCGAAATAATTTCATGCTGATGACAAAAAGTACAGGCAAAAGCACCGCGGTCTCTTTGGTCAACAAGGCAAGAAGAAAGAACGACAAGTGAAGTACGAGCGAAGACAACTTTCGATTTTCAATGTATTCAGCCAGATAAATGAGTGAAGCCAGTGACATCATCGTTACCATCGAATCATTTCTCCCGGGAATCCACGCAACAGATTGCACCAAAGCCGGATGTGTAATCAGTAGTAACGAGCAGAGAAAAGAAAGCCGGTGGTCAAACGTCAGTTGCTTAAGGAAAAAATACAACAGGCAGGCAGAAACAACATGAAACAGGATATTCAGCAGGTGAAAACCGGTGAGCGAATCTCCACTTGACGCTGCATTCAGGTAAAAGGATAGCGTAAGAAGCGGACGGTAATAGAAATCAGAATCCTTCTCAGCCGTTCCAAAGACACCTTGCGTAGTTATCAAAAAAAGGAATGATGACCGTTGACAACAGCCATCATGTTTTCAATGAGGGTAGCGTCATCGTAGTATGTTAACTGATAGGTAAGGGATGGAAAGTATAACAGCAAAGCGAAAAAACTGTTGGCAGCAATATGAAAATAGCGGCTGTCCATGAGAGACGTAGCAGTTGATTTCTTTGTCGTAATCTTCTCTCTTGAATGTTTTTGCTGTTTCATTGCTTTCCAGAAGAAAGGTAGGAACTGTTTTCGTTGCAATGATGGGGAATCAGGAAATTTCCGAAAGTTGGAGCCATCGTGTGCTTTTGTCATCAATGGCTTGCAATACGTTTGTCATCTCTCGTGATAATCGCTGTAGCTCATGAAAAGGAAGATCTGCCACCTGCATGGCTGTTGTTAATTCATTTTTATGTGCTTCGAGTTTTGCAATTTCCTGTTCGAGCGATTCAAACTCACGTTGTTCCTTGTAGCTGCGTTTTAGTTTGGTTTTAGCAGGTGTGATCGCATCGGGCAGGACCTGTTTCACGGGTTTTGGTGTTTTCTCGTTCACTCTTTTTTCATTTTTCCAGGATAGGTATTCTGCATAGGTACCCGGAAAGTCAATGACGTTGCCAGCACCTTCAAACACCAGCAGGTGATCGGTGATCTTTTTCATAAAATGACGGTCATGTGATACAACCACGAGACAACCGGGGTATTCTTCTAAAAAATCTTCGAGTACATTCTGTGTGATGATATCCAGGTCATTGGTAGGTTCATCGAGAATAAGGAAGTTCGGATTCTTCATTAAGATCGTCAGCAGATAAAGCCGGCGTTTTTCACCGCCACTCAGTTTCGCCACGAAGTCATATTGCTTGTTTCGGTCAAAGAGAAAACGTTCCAGCAATTGGGATGCTGATAATGTCTTTCCTTTTTCAAGCGTAATATAATCTGCTATTTCGCGCACTACATCAATCACTTTTTGATCCTCCTTGATACTCATTCCTTTTTGCGTATAGTATCCAAACTGCACGGTATCGCCGATTACGATTTTTCCGCTGTCCGGCTTGTCCTGCCCGGTAATGAGGTTGAGAAAGGTGGTTTTCCCGATGCCGTTTTTGCCGGCAATGCCAAGTCTTTCTTTTGGTCTGAATTTGTAGCTGAAATCAGTGAGTATTATCAACTCATCGAATTTCTTGTGTACATGGTGAAACTCTGCGATCTTTCCTCCGAGCCTTGTTATTTTTATTTCTGCTTTCAATTCCTTCTCACGAAGATCTTTGGAAGCTTCTTCCTTTATTTCGTAAAAGGAATCAATCCTCGATTTGGCCTTCACGGTGCGTGCTTTGGGCTGGCGGCGCATCCATTCAAGCTCCTTGCGCAACACGCTTCTGGCCTTATCCACGGCTATTGCATCATTCTCCTTACGCTCGGTTTTCCTTTCAATATAATATTCATAGTTGCCATGATAGGTGAAAAGACGGCCATTGTCGAGTTCAATCACTTCATTACAAACATTGTCAAGAAAATCGCGGTCGTGGGTTACAATGAGCAGCGTGTCGTAATTTTTCTTGAGGAATTCTTCCAGCCACTCAATCATGTCGAGGTCAAGATGATTGGTGGGTTCATCAAGTACGAGAAATTCCGGTTCATGCAGCAGCACGCTTGCCAGGCCAACACGTTTTTTCTGTCCACCGCTTAACGATCCAATCTTGCGACTCACTTCTCCTACATTCAGTTTACTCAGGATTTGCCGCGCTTTGGATTCAAAATCCCAAGCCTGTAACTGATCCATTTGTTCCATAGCAGCCTGCATTTTTGATGGATCAGCATTTTCCATAATGCACTGTTCATAAAGCTTCACGGCTTTTACCACCGGATTATCTGAATCGAAAATTGTTTCAATAATTGATTGATGGTCATCAAGCTGTGCTTCCTGCTCCAGGACACCAATAGATAAATCTTTCCGGAGCAATACCGAACCAGCATCCGGTGGTTCAAATCCTGCAATGATATGTAGGAGCGAAGTTTTTCCAAATCCATTTTTTGCAACAAGTGCAATCCGTTGTCCTTTGTTAATGCTTAAGGTTACATCACGGAATAGTTCTTTGTCGCCAAAGGACTTTGCAATGTTTTCTGCGTAGAGATAATTCATGAGACCAGGCAAAGATAACCTGTAAGTTGACACAAGAAATTCACTATACTGAATAATGGCGATGTACCAGCCTGTAAGTGTTGACATCGCAAAATTGTTAGTAACTGAACCTGAGTCTTAATATTCAAAACAGAATCAGATTTAACGGTGACAAAGAACTGCCGAGGGTTTGTGGATCATTTTCTTTTTTGAAAAATGACTGACTCCCTGGCAGTTCTTTGCAGTAGTGCAACAGGATTTTTCCATTGCAATAAATCGGTTAAGTAATATCACGAACTTAGATAGAAAAAGATACTCTTAACAACTAAGGGTTATCATTCAATACGGTTTGTTTTTATAAACCTCTGTTTGCTTAAAATCTCCTGATGCAACGTCGGTTTTCTTCCCCAAATACGTCCAAATAATGGCATTGGTATTCTGATCCATCACACGGTTGAGGTCTTTCAGTGTGGTACTGTTCACGCGTTCCACAAATTCATCATACATTTTCCAGTTACCACGAACAGTCCACACTCCAAGTGCCTGCGATTGCGCATCGGAGGTTTCCATACCCATGAGGTAGCGTGTAAGGAACCCTTCTTTCTTGTTAACCAGTTCTTCAGGTTTAAATCCATCGCGTTTAATGTCATTCAGCAGATCAACCATTACTTGGATGGATTTCCTGGGGGAGTCGGTGGAGATGTAAATCTGGCTGTAAGGACTGGTGATTGCATTGGTGTTTATGAAAGCTGCCGGTGCATAAGACAAACTGCGCTTGGTTCGTAATTCAACAAAAAAGCGGTCGTACATGATAGCCATGGCCATCATCATAGGAATACCATCTGGGCTGGCTAACGGCGCTGACGACATTATACCACAGAGATAATTGGTTGCTATATCGCGTTCAACAATATTTTCTGCACCTTTGGTAATCACGTAGCGGGGTTCAGCTTTTACACTGGTTCCACCCGGAAGTTTTGCAAGTGTTGCTTTGACTTTTGCGATAATATCCGATTCTGAAAGGTTTCCCACTACAACCAGGAAGCAGCGTGCTTTACCGATGGTATTTAAATAGTAAGACTTGGTGCTTTCGGCGGTCAGTTTACTTAAGGATTCAGAAGTCCCATCCGGGTCCTTTTCATAGTTCTTGCCTTTAAATGCAAATCCATCTGCCAGACGTTGCAAAGCTGCATCAGGATCTTCTTCCTGTTGCTTGGCATTGCTCACCATCTGTTGTTTGATCAGGTCAAATTCATTTTGATCGAACGAAGGATGTAAGATCGCATCAGCAAACAAATCCCATGATTTTTCCCAGAAAGGTTTGATACAGGTCATGCTCATCTGACTATAATCAAGCGATGCAGTATAGCCGAAGTTGGTACCTATTTTTTCCGCCTCGGTTTTAAACACATTCTTGTTTTTTGAAATGGTGCCACCATTCAAAGCCACATTTAATGCTGCGGATTCTATGCCTTGTTTATCCAAAGTGTAATTAGCAGTTCCTCCGAGAATGAAAAGCCGGGCACTGATGACATCTTTGGTAGTCGGCTTAATGATTACCCGTAAGCCATCCACGTTGATTTCTTTGATGCCAGTGCCGGCAAAAGCATTTACAGTGGCCAGCAACAAACAGGCAACAAAAATTATATTCAGAGTTGAGTGAATCTTATTCATGATTGAATTTTTTATCTGGATGTATTATTGAAACAATTGATCGTAAGAGGTAATGCCCATCATTTTTTGCATGGCACTTGACATCAGGATACCTGAAACTTTAGGTTTGTTTTTAATGTATTTACGCACATAATCCTGGATATCCTGACGTGTTACTTTTTTCAGGTTGTCGATGTAAGTTGTGTAATAATCAATATTAGCTGAACCCCACCAAAAAGTAACAGTATGAACATAGGCAGAAGTCTTCTCCTGCTCATAAGTCTGGCTGATGATTAGTTGATTAATAGCGGTCTGCAACTGTTCATCGGTGAAATAACTATCACTGTCCCAAAGATTGATTTGTTCTTCCACTTTCTTCATGCACTGCTTCAGGTGTTGCGGATTTGGGACAAAAAATAGTTGTATGGGGCCCGTATACTTACAGGTCTGGTAACCAAATTGCACCTGGTAAGCTAATCCGCTGTCTACAAGTTCCTGCTGAAACCTGGAAGAAGATTGGGATAGGATAAAAGAAAATACATCTGCCGCATAGGTGGCTTTGACATCATTTCGTGTATCAGGTCCATGCCATCCTTGAATTACAAAAGGTACTCTGGAATTTTCATTGATAGTAATGAATGTCTTATTTTGTTTGATGGGTTCAAAAGCGGGGATCGGCCATTTTTCAAAAGGATCGAAACCGGATGATTGCCAGTCACCAAACAGGCTGGTCACCTTCGAAAATACCGCATCATGCTTCACATCACCAGCCACTACGAGGATAGAATTGTCAGGCCAGTAGTACTTGGCCTGAATTGTACGCATTTTTTCGGGAGTTGCTGTCAGAATCACATCATGAATACCGATGGGGTTTTTGCGAACATATAATTTGCCCCACATTGCTTTGTTATAATCCTGGAAAAGTAGAAAGGCGGGGTTGGATTCAGCTCTTTGAAACTCACCATCCACCACGGGATTTTCATTTTTCATTTCCTGAGCAAGGAATAAAGGATAGCGAATCGCACTATTCATAAATCGGAGACCTTCATCTAAATTTCCAACCGGTAACGTGAAGAAGTAGTTAACACGTTCTTCCGAAGTTGTACCATTGAAAGAGATACCCAGTTCCTGCACCCTTTTAAGATAAGCTTCCTGTGACGGAATGTCTTTATTTGCCTTAAAAAACATGTGTTCATACAAGTGAGAGAGGCCGTTGAACGCGGAATCCTCTGTATAGGAACCATTGTGTACTGCAATTTCTATGGTAGCCAATGGCACGCTGCTGTCTTCTATTACGAGTACCTGCAGTCCATTGCCAAGCCGCTGCAGAAAGAAATTGGATGGAAGATGTTCCTGTGCAGTAACCATCGTCGTCCATGCCAGGAACAGAATGAAAAAGTAGCTTGTTTGCTTCATAATTAAAATGGAGGTTGAGAATGAAATACAAAAGTAGCAACAATATTCTTCCACCATAGGAGATTGGTCGAAGGATTTGTTTTATTGGTCGAATGCAAAGGGAGTCATTGATTCCAATAACTGACCATTCCCGCGATGCAGGCTATTTTGAGGAGTATGCTAAAGGCGGTTTTTTGATTTGATTCTTAAAGAATTATTGAAGCAATAAAAGGCGAGTATTAACGAAAGGTTGCCCAGGAATTTCTGCTATTGTACAGCTTAAATCGCTTTGCTATAATCCGATGATCGTTTCTTACCTTTGATAAATTTTTTTTTGAAAAAGGTCTTAATCATCACCTATTATTGGCCTCCAAGTGGTGGTGCGGGTGTTCAGCGTTGGCTTAAGATGTCGAAGTATTTTCCCGACTTTGGCTGGGAGCCGGTCATCTATACTGCACTGAATGCAGAATACCCGGTAATCGATAAATCCTTGGAAAAGGATGTTCCGCTGGGAATTAAGGTGATTCGACAACCAATTTGGGAGCCTTACAGCTGGTATAAAAAATTTACCGGTCAGAAACAGAATGAAAATGTTTATTCAGGTTTCTTAACAGAAGATAAACCTAAGTCAGTTACACAGAAGCTTAGTATCTGGATACGCGGAAATTTCTTCATACCGGATGCGAGATGTTTTTGGATTAAACCATCAATCAAATTCCTGGTGGATGAGCTCAGGAAAAATCCTGTTGATGCCATTATTTCAACAGGTACACCGCATAGTATGCATTTGATTGCCATGGGATTGAAGGAAAAACTAAATATTCCGTGGCTTGCCGATTTTAGGGATCCATGGACTAATATTGATTTCTACGGTCAACTTATGCTTACAAAGTGGGCAGATGCAAAGCATCATCGCCTGGAAAAGGAAGTGCTTACTAGGGCAGATAGGGTTACTACTGTCAGTTGGCATTGGGCGGATGAGTTGGGCAAAATCGGCAACCGAAAGGTGGAAGTTGTTACAAATGGATTTGATGAGGATGATTATCGAGGTGTCAAAGTGGAAGTAGATAAAAAGTTTTCGATAAGTCATATCGGGCTTCTAAGTGCCGAACGAACTATGACTGCTTTCTGGACTGCACTATATGAGTTATGCAATGAAGATCTGGCATTTAAAGAAGATTTGGTGATTAGGCTTGTTGGAAAGGTTGATTATGAAGTATTTACTGAATTGGAACGATTTGGACTGATGCCGCATGTCGAATATCTCAATTACGTTCCTCATGAGGAAGCGATCAAATTGCAGCAAAAGGCCGCTGTCTTACTTTTGGTGTTAAATAATGTTCCGAATGTACTTGGTCATATTCCGGGAAAACTTTTTGAATATCTTGCATCCGGCCGGCCGATATTGGGAATAGGAAATACTGCTGGCGATGCAGCGAAAATCGTGCGCGAAAGTGGGAGAGGGGTGTTTTGTGGGTTTGAAGAAAGGATACAATTGAAACAGTAATTGAAGAAGTTGCACATAACTTTTGTTGATGGTCACATTTCAAATGGTTTTGCAATTCTTGAAAACTTTAGTAGAAAAGTTCTTGCTAAAAATATTATTGAAAAAATTGAACTGATTATTTAATGATGTTTTTTTAATGACATTGGTAAATTTTATGAATAAAATTAACCTGATTGTTCCATTTCTTAAAGCAATATTATTAAAGCCATCCGTAGTTCTAAAAGCAATCTATCACGCTATAATACAATAT
>JBGAWA010000161.1:0-4327 GCA_044227805.1 Chitinophagales bacterium
GTATGATTTTATTTTTGAAAATTTCCCGTGGAAACCTCCGGCAGCTTATGCATTATTTTATTTGTGCGAATTATGATGTAACGGCAATGCACTAATTTTAACATCACAAAAAACAATAAAATGGAAGAGCTCATAAAAAAAGTAACCACTGCCGCCGGTATTACCGAAGAGCAGGCAAAAAAATCGATTGAAACAGTTTCATCCTATGTTAAGGATCGTTTGCCTGACAGTTTTAGAGACCAGATCGACAACCTGGTGAATGGAGGAACGCTGACAGAAGGCATGAAGACCAAATTAAATACCATGGCCGGCGAATTTCGCGATAAGGCTGAAGTGGTGATGGAGGAGGTAAGGGAAAAAACGGAAGGCATCATGGCTGATGTGAAAGAAAAGCTGTCCGGTATTTTTTCCAATAAAAAAGAAGAAGAGAAGTAGATCCTACGACGATAGCGGAAGATGAAAGCATGCCCGTCCGGAAACTGTTATTCCGGACGGGCATTTCTATTGGCGGCAAGCTACCCTGCCCGTAGCAGCGATACCGTTGAAGCACGAGTTGATCAAAAGCCGATTGCCGGAGGAAATACCGCCGGCCCGGTGAATACCAAAAACGATTATATTTGAACAAACGATAAAAAACAAGGCGATGGCTAATTCTTACAAAGCAAAAATCCAGCTGGATGCCGCAGGCGTCCTTACCATTTTTCCGAAAGTAAATCCCAAAATCGGTAAAGCAAAAAAAATGGAAAACCTGAATGGCTTTGTCGAATGCTATAACAACTTTGCAGACTATTTCGGTATTGATTCTCCGCTGGAGGTAGCTTATTTTTTTTCACAGGTAGGCCATGAATGTGATCAGTTTAATGCGTTTGAAGAGTATGCAAGCGGCGAGAAATATGAAGGACGTAAAGATCTTGGCAATGTATATAAAGGTGATGGCGTAAAGTTTAAAGGACATGGCGCCTTACAAACTACCGGCCGCACGAATCATCATCTGGCGAATGAAGCGCTGCTGAAACTCGATTTCCTGACACCGGCGGAAACGGCGTTGTTTAAAGGTGATGGCGCCGTAAAAACACCCACCTTGCTGAGCATTCCAAAATGGGCCGCGCTCTCCGCCATGATCTACTGGGCTTCAAAAGATCTGAATCAGCTATGTGTGCCGCCCGATCAGAATGTGACTATCCGGAGATTTGACAAGGTGAAAAAATGGTACGATTACGTTTGCAAACCGAATGAAGCCATCACGCGCAAAATCAATGGCGGGGTGAACGGACTGGAAGAACGTATTGCTTTGTTTCAAAAGATGCGAGGCCTGGTGAAAGCCTGAATGATCGCATCCTGTAATGTGAGTGCCGGGACTTGTCAGCTAAAATGATGGTTTCAACCTTAATACCGTTCTTCCCACTTTCCTCATCAAACAGTGGAACGACACTAAATTATTCAACCGATCAACAGCGCATTGAAGATTTCTAATTTCACCAGCTGCCATCACCAAATTCAGGATCAGCACGCAGGGGTTTACTAAAGTTCCTGTATGCTTACCCGTTTCCATAGGATGGAATATGCGTTGTTGAATTGACGAATAATTTTCACATTCTTCAGCTTACCGCAAAGAGGTTAAACGCATCGCTCATGAAAAGAATTATAACCTGCAGTGACGGCACCTGGAATAAACCCAATGCCATTGTAAAAGGGAAAAAAATACGCACTAATGTGCAAAAGCTTTTTGACTATGTCCTTCAGCGTGATGACCATGGTATTGCGCAATTGAGATATTATGATGCAGGCATTGGCGCTGAAGGTAATTTTTTTGTGCGGGCGATGAGCGGCGCTACAGGAAAAGGGATTGATGCAAATATCCAGGATGTGTATAAATTCATCTGCTGGAACTATGAAGCCGGTGATGAAATCTTTGTGTTTGGATTCAGCCGTGGCGCCTATACAGCCCGAAGCCTTGCAGGACTGATCCGCAAAGCCGGCATTATCAGAAAAAATGATCTTGATCTTATCTCCGAGGCCTACGCACTTTATCGCAATCATACAGTGGGCCCGGATGATCCTGCTGCCATACGGTTTAAAACAGCCAACAGCTATCTTCCTATGCCACACATCAAGTTTATCGGCGTATGGGATACGGTAGGCTCGTTGGGATTGCCGCTCCGGTGGTTTCAGATGCGTAACCTGAGGAAGTTTCAGTTTCATGATACTACCCTCAGCAGCACCGTTGACTTCGCTTACCAGGCACTGGCGCTTGATGAAAGACGAAGCACTTTTAAGCCTACCCTGTGGCAACAGAGCGCTAAAGTGAAGGAGCTGAACATTAAACAAGTGCTGGAACAACGATGGTTTGCCGGCGTGCATTCCAACGTGGGAGGTGGCTATGCGGATGAAGGCCTTTCTGACATTGCATTGGACTGGATGATACAACGAGCTAAAGCGGCAGGTCTCTTCTTTGATGATGAACTGATCAGTAAAGACGTAAAACCGAATCCCCAGGGACAACTCTATAATTCCAACAAAGGTTTGTTTTCATTATTTCCCGGATATGTACGACCGGTAGAACCGGAAACACTCATTGATCCTTCGGTGGAAGAAAGAAAACTTATCGTGAAGGGCTATCAGCCTGCCAACCTGCCCACATCCTTTACCTAAAAATTATTTGCCTGCCAAACAACATTCAACCCGGAAAAAATAAGCGTCCTTATCCCTTCGGGCTAAAATTCATGATGAAATTTTTCACACCAGGAGTCATACGTCATCTCAAACCTGATTTCACCTTTTCCATGCACACCGTTTTCCCGCCATCCGGCTTTCCTGTAAAACATTTCTGCCCTCGTACCGGCTGAAGTTCCTAACCATACTGTATGCGTTGTCTGGCGGAAATACCAGTTCAGCATAATGTCATGCAGTTGCCGGCCAATGCCTTTCCTTTCAAAGGCAGGCAGCAGGAACAGCGCCCAGATATTATTCTCCTGGAGATCAGCGATGGCAAATCCTACGACTTCATTTTCTATTTCACAAACCCAGCCCTTGCCTCTTTCCGTGATATATGTTTCACAATCCTTGTCTGTTACTAAAGCAGGATCAGACAACATGTTTTCCCGCACCGCATTTCTCACGCGTTGCATCTGCTTAACATCGTTGATAGTTGCTTCCCGGATCAGCATATCTCGCAACATTACTATTTTTCCGGTGAAGCGTCTTCAGTGCTTGTTTTTGTTGCCAATTTCCTTTATTTCAACCGGACCCAATTTGCAGGTTTTTTGTTTTGGCGGATATTTTACCTTTAGACTTCGTTTTTCTACCGTTGTTTCTTTTACCTCTTCACCAACCGCCTGTTACTATCAAAATCTGTCCTTATGAAAATTGCGATGTTCACCAATGAATTTCCGCCCAACATCTATGGTGGCGCGGGCGTGCATGTTGACTTTCTCACCGCTGAACTTGCGAAGATGGGAAAGGTGGAAGTAAGATGTTACGGAGATCAGTCGGAAAACAGCCGGGGCATGACAGTGCGTGGTGTAAACAATACGCTTGTTATGCCGGAGATGAAAGACACGCCCCGTGATAAGATGTTTGCCAATATGTACCGGGATGTGGAAATGGCACGTTCCACGCCGGAGGCGGATATTATACATTGTCATACCTGGTACACGCACCTTGCCGGAATATTTGCAAGAGAAATGTTACAGGTGCCACTCATTCTCACCACGCACAGCCTGGAAACACACCGGCCCTGGAAAGTGGAACAACTCGGCAATGGTTATTTCTTATCGAGATGGATTGAACGGCATGCCTATCAGTCCGCCGATGGCATTATTGCCGTGAGTGAGCAGATGCGTCGCGATGTGATAGAAGCCTATGAAGTGCAGGAAAGAAAGGTGAAGGTCATTCACAATGGTATTGATCCTGAATTTTACCAGCCTACGATGGATGCAGAATTGTTGGAAGAATATGGAATTGATCCCAAAGTTCCGTTCGTATTGTTCGTTGGCCGCATCACCCGCCAGAAAGGTATCTCGCAACTGATTGCTGCAGCGCGGCATTTCAACCGTAACTGCCAGGTAGTGTTTTGCGCTGGCGCACCCGATACCAAAGAGATTGCGGAAGAAACCGAAGAGCTGATGGCCGGCCTCCGCGCAGACAGGGAGGGAGTGATATTAATTTCTGAAATGCTTCCCCGTGAAAAGGTAAGGGTGCTCTACAGCCATGCACGCGTTTTTGCCTGTCCTTCTTTGTACGAACCCTTCGGCATCATCAACCTGGAGGCAATGGCCTGTCAGACGGCAGTGGTGGGGTCAAAAATTGGCGGTATCCCCGAAATAAT
>JBGAWA010000034.1:0-36801 GCA_044227805.1 Chitinophagales bacterium
CAGTTATATGCAGTGGTTTTATGAAACTGTTTTATTGCTGAAAGAACTCCTTGCTGAAGATGGTAGTATTTATGTGCATTTAGATTGGCATGTTGGACACTATGCAAAAGCAATTATGGATGAGATTTTTGGATATGAAAATTTAGAAAGCCAAATTATTTGGGAGAGAGTAACAACACATAGCGACACAAAAGGGTTCGGGTTCAATCACGACATGATTTTATTTTATTCCAAAACCGAAAAGTTTAATTGGAATACGCAATACATCCCACATGATGAAACCTACATCAAATCTCATTATAGCAGTATTGACGAGTCTGGTAGACGATATACATTAGGGGATGCTTCTGCTGCAGGCTCAGGTCCGCCAAGAATATTTTTTGGCAAGGAACTCCAACCACCAAGAGGCACGCACTGGAGATGGTCACAAGAAAACATAGATAGACTTTGTGATGAAGGACGTATTGTTATGACTTCTGGAGGGAAGCCCAGATACAAGAGATACTTGGACGAGATGAAGGGAAAGGTTTTGCAATCAGTTTGGACAGATGTATTTCCAGTTAATTCACAAGCTCAAGAGCGAGTTAATTATTCAACTCAAAAACCCGAAGCACTCTTAGAAAGAATAATAAAAGCAAGTAGCAATGAAACTGATTTAGTTCTTGATTGTTTTTGCGGAAGCGGAACAACAGCAGCCACAGCAGAAAAATTAAACCGGAGATGGATAACCTGTGACTTGGGAAGATTCGCCATCCACACAGCACGAAAAAGATTTTTAGGAATTGACAATGTAAAGCCATTCATCGTTCAGAATCTTGGCAAGTATGAAAGGCAACAATGGATGAATGCAGAGTTCTCCCGCCTTGGCGGGACGGAAGACCGGCTCAAGCAAGAACGCACCTACAAACATTTCATCATTGAATTGTACCATGCAAAATCTTTAGACGGTTACACCTGGCTGCACGGTGCAAAAGCAGGCAGGATGATACATGTTGGCAGCGTGGAAGCACCTGTAACTGTTGAGGACATCAAAGCCAGTATCAAGGAGTTTTGGAAATTGGTTGGCAAAGAAAAATCTGCGCAGTTAAACGGCATTGATTTTTTGGGATGGGATTTTGCCTTTGATATAAACGAAACAGCCAAACAATTTGCAGCAGAAAACAAGGTGAATGTTTCGTTTAAAAAAATTCCCCGTGAAGTGTTGGAGAAAAAAGCAGTGGATCAGGGTGATATTAAGTTTTATGAACTGGCATCACTCAATATAAAATCGAAAGTTGATAAAAGGAAGGTAAGTATAACACTACATGATTTTATTATTCCACCTGATGACGTTCCGCAGGAAGTGCAGGGAAAAATTACACATTGGAGCCAATGGATAGATTACTGGGCTGTTGACTGGAATTACAGGGACGATACTTTTCACAACGAGTGGCAGAGCTACCGGACAAAACAAAATTCAAAAATTGAACTTACTGCGAATAATATTTATGAATTAAAAGGAAGCTATACTGTATTGGTAAAAGTGATTGATATTTTAGGCAATGACACCACCAAAGCTATTCAACTTGTGATATGAAATATATTGTAAAGCCATTGCCGCCTAATACTGATTTGGAAACAAAAGCAATTTTAAAAAAAGTGGCTTCGGCGCACAGGTATTTAGCTGAACTCAAGGGAAAATCAGCAACCATTCCCAATGAAAATATATTGGTTAACACTTTGGCTTTGCAGGAAGCAAAAGACAGTTCCGCTATTGAAAATATAATCACCACGCACGACGAACTCTACAAATCCCTGCTGTTTGAAAATCTTTTCTCTACAGCTTCGGCAAAGGAGGTCAGTCGTTACGCTGATGCTTTGAAACAAGGATTTAACCTCGTGCGGAAGCAAAAGCTTATCACTCAAAGTACTGTGCTCACTATTCAAAAAATTCTCGAGCAAAACGATGCCGGTTACCGCCGGTTACCCGGAACCGCGTTGATTAATGAAGCCACAGGAAAAACAGTTTATACTCCTCCACAGGATTACGATACCATTGCAAACCTCATGGATAACCTTATTTCATTCATGAATGATGATTCAATGAGTGAGGTGGATCCGTTGATTAAGATGGCATTGCTCCACTTTCAGTTTGAAACAATTCACCCTTTTTATGATGGCAACGGACGCACCGGAAGGATTCTCAACATTCTCTACCTGGTACAACAGGATTTACTTGACCTTCCAATACTTTACTTGAGCCGATTCATTATTCAACGCAAGGCTGATTACTACCGGTTGTTACAGGAAGTTCGTGATAAAGGAAATTGGGAAGAATGGGTATTGTACATGCTGGAAGGCATCGAACAAATAGCCAAAGAAACTATTGCCGTAATCAGCGGAATCCGCCAGTTGATGCAGGATTACAAACACCGGATAAGAAATGAACTCCCTAAAATTTACGGACAGGATTTATTGAACAACCTTTTTAAGCATCCCTATACTAAAATTGAATTTATGATGGAGGAATTGGATGTTTCACGCATTACTGCAACCCGCTATTTGAATCTGTTAGTGAATGAAGGATTTCTAAAAAAGCAGAAAATAGGTGTTACCAATTTTTATATTAATGAGCCTCTTTATCAGCTTTTTAGAGATAATAAAATTAAACTGCAAAAGACTGACCCTATTAAAACTATAAAAACCGGTTATGAATAGTTTTTTGAGAAAAGTAAGCATACACAGACTTATATGTATAGAAAAAGGCACTTTTCTATACATACCAGGAACGATATGTATAGAAAAACTCAAAAGCTAAAATGGCAAAGAAAAAGGGACAGGACAGATCGCAAAAGGACATGTTCAACATACAGGAGCAGTTGAGTACTGCTGCTTGTGTGCCTGCCATTCGTGAAGCTGTCCAAACCTGGCGCGGCGATAAATACAAAGGCATTACAGAAACAACAAAGGAACTTTTCAATTTCTGGTTTAACACCGATCATGTTTTATACAATGGAAGTAATTTTCATTATCACTTGGCACAGCGCGAAGCGATTGAAACCCTCGTTTTTCTATTTGAGGTGAAAAAAATCAGGAATAGGAAAGATTTGCTGGAGAGTTACGCTTTTACAACACAGGATTTGCGGCTTCCGCCTTATGATGACTTTGCACGGTATTGTGTAAAGATGGCTACAGGAAGCGGAAAAACGAAAGTGATGGCAATGGCCATTGTATGGCAGTTTGCAAATGCAATAAGAGAAGATGATACACAGTTTGCAAAAAACTTTTTAGTGCTTGCACCCAATGTAATTGTGTATGACCGGTTGCGTAGCGATTTTGAAAGCGGGAAAATATTCAGGACAGATCCATTGATACCAAAACATTTTCAATGGTGGTGGGAAATGGAATATTATATGAGAGGCGACACAGAGAGAACAAACAGCCAGGGGGCATTGTATCTCTCTAACATTCAACAGTTTTATGAAAGAGGAAACAAAGCAGAGAATGAAGAAAGCGATGCAATGACAGCAATGTTGGGTTCACAACCACCGGCCAGCAAATCAGAAATTTCAGATTTTGATGTTCGCATTGCAAAGCGCGACGGTTTGCTGATGGTACTGAATGACGAAGCACACCATACACACGATGAAGAAAGCGAATGGAATAAATTCATTCGTAAACTACATGCTGAAAAAACACTTTCAGCACAACTTGATTTTTCTGCAACACCACGGTACAGCAAGGGAAGTTTGTTTGCATGGACAGTCTTTGACTATCCATTGAAGCAGGCAATACTTGACAAGATTGTCAAGCGGCCAATCAAAGGCATTTCAAAGATTGATGAGGCGAAATCAGACATTGCAAGTGTCCGTTACAAAGGATTTTTAACGGCAGGTGTTGAAAGATGGAAAGAATACACCGAACAACTTGAACCGTTAGAGAAAAAGCCGATTCTGTTTGTGATGATGAACAACACAGAAGAAGCAGACGACATTGGCGATTGGTTGCGAACAAAATATCCGAAAGAATTTTCAGGAGATAAAACACTTGTTATTCACACTGACAAATCAGGAGAAATTTCAAAGAAAGATTTAGATGCTGCAAGAAAAACAGCAAGAGATGTTGACGAAAATAAAAGTCTCGTCAATGCAATCATTTCCGTTTTGATGTTGCGCGAAGGCTGGGATGTGCAGAATGTAACTGTCGTAGTTGGCTTGCGGCCATACACAGCGAAAGCAAATATTCTTCCTGAACAAACCATCGGCAGAGGTTTGCGATTAATGTTCAGAAATCTTGCGGGTGGCTACATTGAACGGGTGGATATCATCGGCAACAATGCATTTATGGAATTTGTGGAGGACCTGGAGAAGTTGGAAGATTTGAAGTTTGACACCTTCCAAATCGGAAAAGACAAACTGAAGATTCTCACGGTTCAACCAATGGATGAGAAAAAGAAATTTGACATTGGTATTCCGGATATCTCTCCCATACTTGCAAGAAAAAAATCATTAGCCGAAGAAATCGGAGCTATTGATGTGATGAAATTCAACATCAATAAACTTCCACTGAAAGGAAAAGATATTGAAGACACGAAAACTTTTATTTACGAGGGCAGGGATATCCTTACCGATGAAAAGCTTTTGGAAAGAGAATATTCAATTCCACCTGCCCAGACAGCTCAGGAAGTTATTGGCTACTATGCAAGAAGAATAACGCAAAACATCAAACTGCCTTCCCAATTTGCCGTCTTGGCTCCAAAGGTCACGGAGTTTTTTGAGTACAAGGCATTTGGAAAAACGGTTGACCTGAATGATAAGAACGTAATTCTTGCAATCAGTAGCAACATAGCAAGCTATGTTGTGATAAAAGAATTTGAAAAGGCATTACGTGAAATTGTAATGGAACATAAAGAACCGCAATTGCTTTCAGCAAACCGTTTGCTTTCCACCACCCCACCATTTCCAACTTCAAAGAAAGTTTTGGAAGCAAGGAAAACTATTTTCAATTACGTACCCTGTGACAATGATTTCGAATACAATTTTGCCAAATTTCTTGACAAATCAGCGGACATACAATCCTTTGCCAAGCTTCCGGAACAGCTTGGTTTTTGCGTGCAGTACACTGATACACTTGCAAACATCAGAAATTATTTCCCTGACTTCATTGCCATCGCCTACAACAAGACAAATTGGATAATCGAAACCAAAGGGAGAGAAGATATTGAAGTGCGTTTGAAAGACAACGCAGCTATTAACTGGTGCAAAACCGCCAACGAACTCACCAAAGAAAAATGGAAGTTTATCAAAGTTCCACAGAAGCAATTTGAAGAATTACACCCCGACACGTTTGAAGAATTATTGACAGTGCTGAATCCACCGACATTGTTTGATTAAAATATTTGAGCAAGATTTTTAGAGAACGACAATTAGAACGGAATTCAGCCTCTGCGTGCAATTATTGTCACACTTCTCCACTCATTTCTATCTCGATCGGTTTTCCGATAATTCTGCTATTTTTACCAGCAATCAAAAAAATACATCATGTCTGCAACTGCCGTTAAAAAGGGTCATCCTAAAGCACTGTACATTTTATTTTTTACCGAGATGTGGGAACGTTTTGGTTATTACCTGATGGTTGGAATTTTCCTGTTGTACCTGATCGACCCGACAGGAAGTGGCGGAAAAGGACTTGATAATGCGAATGCAGCGGATATCGTTGGCTCATTTATCGCGCTCGTGTATCTCACACCTTTTATCGGTGGCTTGATCGCTGACCGTTTTCTCGGCTACCGCAAGTCTATCATGATTGGTGGTTCGCTGATGGCCATCGGATACCTTGGAATGTCGATGCAGGGTGACCTGGCCATGTACATTTCCCTCTTGTTTATTATTGTAGGCAACGGATTTTTTAAACCGAACATTTCCACCTTACTGGGAAACATTTATACGGAAGAAGAACTAAAGCCGCAGAAAGATGCGGCGTATGGAATCTTCTATATGGGGATCAATATCGGAGCGTTCTTCTGCAACTTCGTGGCAGCTTACCTGCGCAACTATTATGGATGGGGTTACGCTTTCGCTGCCGCAGGTGTCGGTATGATACTGGCTTTGATCATATTCGGACTCAACTATAAAGATCAGCATATTGTGACAGGCGATGTGAAGAAGCCTATGCAAAAGGAGGATATGCCCATCAGTAAGATCATGGCATCTGTGTTTCTTCCTGCGATTCTTGCCGGTATCCTGGGCTGGAATTTTAGTTCAATCATCGGCAATACCATTTTCGGCACGAAGTCAAACGATGCATTCATGTTTGCCTGTGTACCCATCATTGTTTTCTATGCAGGCCTGTTGATTCGTGCATCAAAAGAAGATAAAAGAGGGCTCGGTGCATTGCTGGCATTCTTTTCCGTGTCCATTGTTTTCTGGGTTATTTACAATCAAAACAGTACGGCGCTGACGATCTGGGCCGACTCCTATACAGACAGAAGTATGTCTGAATCGGGTGTTGCCTGGACCAAGCCATTTGGTATGTTGCAAACGGTTACATCGGATTCCGTGATGGTGACCAAGGTGGATCCGTATTTCGCTGCGGTGTTAGATGAAAACGGAAACACGATACAGACAAAGGGAGTTGATCAGTATTTACTGAATCTTCCAAAAGAACAATGGCCGGCGAAAGGTGAAGAGCAGAAGTTGCTGTCGCCTGAATTATTCCAGTCTATCAATCCATTTTTCATTGTGTTTTTTACACCGCTGATCGCCGTTTGGCTTTTCGGCTTCCTGAGAAAAAGAAAGAAAGAGCCCTCCACACCTGCCAAGATAGGCATCGGCATGGTGGTGGCCGGACTGTCATCACTGATGATGGTATTTGCAGTGATGTCAACCAATATTTATGAAAACAAGTCGCACATGCTTTGGCTCATCGGAACGTATGCCATCTTCACCATTGGCGAATTGCTGATCAGCCCGATCGGCTTATCGATGGTTTCCAAGCTGGCTCCCCCGCGACTCACAGCGCTGATGATGGGAGCATGGTTCCTTATTAATTCCATAGCCGGAAAAATCTCAGGCCTCATGGCTACCTTCTGGGATAAGTTTCCTGATAAGAAAGACTATTTCCTGATCCTGTTTGTAGCTGCGATGATCGCAGCAGTAATCCTTTTCAGCATGGTGAAATGGCTGCGCGAAGTAGTGCGTGAAAAGACGGGAACGGATTGATCCATCATTCAACCCGGATTTTTCAGTAGAAAAACCCCGCTTCGCTACGACTTAGCAATGCTAAGGGTTTGCTCATTTTTTCAAGAAAAGAAAATGTTTCGCAAACCCTAAGCAGTGCTGCGTCGGGGTTAAACCCCATGCGTTTTTGAACTGCAAAATGTGGGTTCAAGATTATCATGAAAATGACGCCGCTTCGCAAGGCGTCATTTTTTTTGGGGGTTCTATGAGCAAAACTTGAGCGTGGTTGCATCGAGTCATCACGTGAACCGGTTGCTGTTTTGAACCGAAAAATGCGGGCATAGTCGCCGGTGATAAGATTCGGATACATGCCATTCACCTTGCCGCGCGCTTAGTTCACTATCACCCTCACCCCTTCCGAATGGCTGGTGAATTCCGGAGCATACATACATTGAATGGTGGTGATACCATTGGAGAAATCTCCTTTCAGCTGCGCACGTAAAGGATATTCAAACACATATGTGCCTTTTGGCAAATGATCGAAGAAGAAATGGGTGCTGGCATCTTTCGTCTCTTCATAGTATCCTAATCCATCCTGCCAACGGTAGCCGCTCAGCACATTGACCGGTTCGAAACAGGCGGCGCGCTGATCTTTCAGGTGAACATATTCCATCTCGCGGTCAACGTGTAGCTCAATGCGCACCTTCACCAGGTCGCCCGGCTTCAGCCGCGTGGCTGGTGTGACGGCTTCTATGATCGGACCGGCAGCAGTATTACGTTGAACAAATAACTTTTTTTGCAGCCTGAGTGGTGCGTTGCTGACATTGCCCGATGAAGTGATCTTATCCAACTGTTCAAAATACTGCCAGTAAACAGCGCCCCAACTCATTCCTTCGGCTGTACCGGTGCGTGTTAGTTTAATGTCACCCATTTGCGGCTGAATATCTTTTTGCTCCCAACTGGTTTTAAAATAGCCGGTTCCGGCTGCTGTGGCTTGCGACGAAAGGTCAACAATTGTTTTACCCAGTGAAACAGTAACAGCAGGTTCCGACATCAGCCACGAATGGCCACGAAGCAACAAAGCATAAACAGCTTCAGCGGTAGCCTTCGTCGTTTTCCAGTTATTGGTTTGTTTTTGCTGGAGCAGCCAGTATTTCATGTTTTCAACCGACACGGCATCATTGGCTATTTCGTCGAAAGCTTCAATGAGCAATGCTTGTGTTTCGATAGGTGCCTGGTGCCAGTAATAGCCACTGCTGTTGTTTTTCCAGTACATGCCGAGCCCTTCACTGGTGATGGAATTTTCTTTCAGCGACCGGATGATGACAGCAGGCGTTTTCTTATCGCCCATCCTGTGCAGGGCAAGAGCAACCATTCCCTGAGCATAGCTTCCCAGCTTAACCCAGTATTGCTGCGCCTGTAACTGGTAATAGTCAAAGGCTCTTTTGTTTTGTTCGCTCACCGGAATGTCCATAAAAAAGCTGCGGGCATATAAGTATTGCGCCATTAAGTAACTCAGGTTGTTCTGATCGGTTTTTATCTTTTGACGAAGCAGGTTTTCAAAATCTTCTCTCATCCTGTTGTCGAGGTAAGGAATGGCCAGAGACAGCATCTGATGAGTGCGGTCATTTTCTTGCAGCGCCTTTACATGCTGCAGGTGACCTATTCCGGTAATAATATATTGTGTGATATAGCGGTCATCCGGTCCTCCGGCAAACCACGACCAGCCGCCATTCGTCAGTTGCAATTGCTCCAGCCTGGATAAGGCAGCATCCATTTCATGGCTCATCCTGTTCAACTCAAACAGCAAAGCAATCCTTTTTTTGTTTTCCGTTTCATTGTTTGACTCCATTATCCAGGGAGTTTCCTGCAGCAGCAGGGCTTTCAGGTCCTGGTTTTTTTCCAGGTTGGAAAGTAACGCATCCGGAGACAACGTGCTCCAGGTATCGAATACCTGTTTGATTTTAGGAGTAGATGTAACGATGTTGTATGCCAGCGCATTGGCATAAAACCGGTTGAATATCTGTTCAGAGCATTGATACGGATACTCCATCATGTAGGGTAATGCCTGCACGGCATACCATGCCGGATTGCTCGTGAATTCAAGTGTGAGGCGGTAATTTTTGAGAGTGGATGAGGCGTCTGATTGCAATAGTTTAGTGAAAGAATAACTCTTTGGGATGTTGCTACGGATAATCAGCGGCAGGCTTTCCGTTACCAGCATTCGGTTCGACAATACCGGCAGCATGTTTTCTTCACCATCCGACTGATTGCCGGCTTTTGCAATTATCCTGTAAATAACAGCCTCTACCCCTTCAGGAATCCTGATGGTCCATGTTAAGGCACTGCTCTGATTTTTCGCGGCGCTGAATTTTTGCACGGTGCTGCTGTTTTCAAATTGCACATCAACCGGTTGCATGTTTATAGCATCAAACAACTGCAAGGAGACTGAACCTATGAGGTCAGCGCCGGAAAGATTAGTGACTTTGGCTGCAAAGGAGATGTGGTCACCTTCGCGGAAAAACCGTGGTGCATTCGGTGTCACCATAAGGTCTTTTTGGGTGATGATTTCTTTTGTGATCATGCCGTACCGGAGATCACTTGTATGTGCGAATCCCATAAACTTCCATCGTGTCAACGCTTCCGGCATAGTGAAACTGATGCTGACATTGCCGACTGTGTCGGTTTGCAGTTGTGGATAGAAAAATGCCGTCTCCTGCATATTTTTTCTTGTACCGGCAGGTTGCGGGTCCGCTTGCTTTTCTTGCTGTTGATCAGCGCTCGGAAGCGAATCAGCTTCCTCTCCATTTTTTTTCATCTTACCATTTTCTTCTTTATCTGCCATCACTGCGGTGGAGAACAACATTTGGGACCGTTCGGGCGCATAATAACCCATGTCAAATCCAAACCAATTGAGTTGATCATACACCGGCAGGTGATAGGGAGGGTATTCCAGCCAATCCGGAGCAAACAAATCACTGCCAGTCATTCCAAAGCAATTACCGCCTTCCCAGTTGGAAAAGGCAGAATAAATGTTCTCGATACTGAAGGGCCAGGCATGTGGCTTGAAGGCATCTAGCGAAGCATCATACAGAGAAGCCACCATTTCAGCTGCTACCTTTTCGCCTTTGGCGCCTGAGATTTTTAATTTCCAATCTTCATTTTGCCCGGGTAATAATTTGTTTCGGAAGCTTTCAAACTCGAGCGTTAATTCTTTATCGGTGTAAGGCACCGTTATAGCCTGGCTGAATGAGTAAACTCGTCCATGCCTGATGGTAATGGCATTGATGCTAACGCCTCCTTTCATCTGTTCAGATACGGTAAGGGAAACACTTTGCTTCCCTTTCTTCAAAGAAATTAACTTTCTTTCGTTCAGGTCTTTAGCTTCCACTTCGTAGATGACGAAGAGGTCTTTCTCCGATGTTCCTATCTGCCATGGGATTACTGTTCCCGCTTCAGCTTCTTTGGGCAGATCTGAATGCCACCACGACTGCCGTAATGGGAGGCCTTTGCTTTTTCCCTCATATACCGTAAAATATTTCTTCAAGTTGATCTCCATGCCATATCGGTCTTTTGACTTGAGTTCCAGTTCATATTTGCCCGGAGCAAGATTGCCTGGCGCTGTCAGCAATTTGGAAACTGCTGTGTTGAAAGTTTGTGAGGTGACAACCGTTTCCGGAACCCATGTGGTAAAGTCATTTTCATTATCATACACATCCATGGGAAATAACGTATAGTATTCTTCTTTCGTCATCACGAATTGATCAGGCCGCTTCCATAGCCGTTCGCGGAATATTCTGCCTGGTTGCACCAATGCGGTAATAGTGACACTGCCTTGCGCCGGTTCAAAAACACCTTGCAGGTTTTCTGTTTTAATGGCAAATTGACTTGCGGCATCATTTGAAATATTTTCCGGTATCTCCACATCAATATTTAATGCAGCATAACCTATGGTAACAACTGTTTCCGCGCTGTGCGTTTCACCCGTGATGTCCACTACATCGGCAATAACCCGATAGTCAAACCAAGGTTTTTCCTTAGCGGGAATTGTAAGATCAGGGATGGCAGGGAAGGAGATGCTGAAAGCTCCATTTGCATCCGTGACAGTTGTTCCGCTGTAAATTTCCATCTCCTGCGTGAAGCGGTTATAGCCTCCCCGTTTCATACCAAAATACCAGGCTGGAAACTGTGCCTGCCGCACCACGCGGTAACTGACTGTTGCACCATCAATGTTAGCACCTGAATAGGAAGTTGCCTTTGCAAGTACCTTGACGTTATCCTTCAGCCGCCAGCTTCCTTTCATCGTATCAAAAGCGACTTCGAACTTGGGCCGCTTATATTCTTCCACTGAAACAGCCACACTTCCTGTTGCATTGCGGATGCTCATCAGGCCATTCAATCCATTGCCGGGTGCGATGAAAGTGCCCTGGAAACTGCCATAATCATTGGTCACCAGATCAAGTGCGCTGATTTTCTGACCATTCACATCGAAGAACTCTACGGTTGATTGAAACTTTGTCTTGAGGGTATTTTTGTCGTTTTCATTTTCAAGCACGATACCTTTGAAATGGATGGTCTGTCCGGGCCTGTAAATTGAACGGTCGGTAAAAAATACCGTGCGTATTGTTTTTTGTTTAGCTGTTTGGTTGTGATACAGATAGAAGTAGTCATCGGCCAGCAACTGATCAACTCCTGTTGTGAATTCAATCCTGAAATTCCGGCTGCCTGATGTCGCCTGAATTTCAAAATAACCCTGTTGATCCGTTGTATACCGTCCGGTCTCAAGGAATTTATAGCTGCGGCTCTGCTGATCATACTGTTGTGATAACAGCCTGGCGACAACGTTGGCCATTGGCTTTCCTGATTCCCTGTTTAACACATATACGCTGAAATGATCGTTATAACGCTTCGTGATATAACCAATGTTAGAAACAACAGTAGAGGCTTTCGCAATGCCTCCTGCTGTCATTGAAAAATTGGCAGTCGTAGAGCAAAGGATATGGTAACTGCCCAGGGGCAATGCCGGTAATTTGATCTCTGCAGCATGTGATTGGTAGTCTCCCGGATCAGGAAATGCCTGCGTCCATGTTTGCAGCACGGGTTGTTGAAGGCAGGCGGCGATAAATTGCGCGGCATCCGGTTGCCGTGACTCTTCTTCCAGCGCTGTCGTGCTCCGTATAATTCTGAAGTAAAGGGAGTCGGTGTTTTGATACTCAGTCAGTCCTCGGAATGGAACACCGGGAAGGTTTACGCTCTCCACCGTCAGTGAAATGTTTTTTCGCTGTATTTCTGCACGCAATGCCGTACAGTTATTTGCCGACAGGGAAGCAGGGAACTTTTTGATCACCTTGTCGCAATAGCTCATGGCCGTTTTTTTGTCAAATTGTCCCTCGGTGATGAGCGGTGGCTGGTAGTTGCTGCTTTGCTCTACAAAATATTGCGCTATCGTGAAGGATACGGCGCCACTGGCCGGATCATTCGTGAAACGGCTTTCCAGTTGTTGCAACCCGAGCAGATAGAGCGAATCTTTCCTTTCGTTCACACTGTTGGTACGGAGAAATTGAAATCGTTTTACATCGACCTCCAACAGGGCATCAGGCTTATCGTCTTTGCTGTGAAAAGCCAGCAATTGCTGCAGGATCAGCAACGCCTGGTATTTTCCGGATACAGTATCACTGGTGGCGATGGTGAGTGCTGCAAATTTTTCAAAGGGCTGAAAGACGTCTTCACCCCCGATGTTAAACTTATAGGCCGGCAGCGTTGTGTAAGCTTCTTCATTCGTGAAAAAGTCAAGAGCGCGGTGCGCAAGAAAATCATACAGGGTTGGCCGGGTTGCTTCGGGCATATTGCCTTTCTCCAGTATCGCCGTAAAAGGCGTGATGGCTGTTTGTTGCAGCGAGTCAGTTTGGGAAAGTGAGGCAGTATAAAGCGCTGAAACATGGTGCACGAGCTGCTGCAGGTCCCAGGTGGCAATGTCTTGATCCTGCTGTCCTGCTGTTTGTGATCGATTGGAAAACTTCCAGCGATTTTGCTGAAAGTAACTCCAATACAATTCTGCCGCAGCTGATTGCAGAATGTTTTTGGTGGGAAAGTGGCTTTTACGGATAGCTGCTTCAAAGGCCTCCAGTGCTTTTTCTCCTTCTCCTTCTTCCAGCACTTCTTTATACTTAACGGTGTAGATCAGCGCCTTTACCAACTGTGGAGCATTGTCCGTTTTGTTCGCCAGTGCATAGATATCTTGCACTTTTTCCAGTGCCGATTTCGTAAGGCCTTGTGCTTCGAGTGTGTCTGCCTCCTTCCATAATTTTTCAAATGTTTCATAGCTGATGACAGGCGTCATAGTCTTCCGATTGGTTTGAAAAGCAAACAACAGCGCCAGGTTGAGCACCACCATGGCCATGATCATGTAAACGGCTGGAGTAATGGAAGGAAGAATCGAAAAGTTACGCATAGTGGTCTAATGAATGCTTACTTGTTTAAGATAACGGATCACAACCGGTTACAGTAATCAGATGCTGCAACACCGTCAATTCCATAGTGGGCAAGCTAATAAATAGCGGAAATCTTTTCCCTGACCATAGATTCGAATGCTGCATAATCGTCATCAACGAAATTTTCTTTCGGGAAAATATAAAACATCCTTTCCGATGGATAGAGCAAAATGATATCCGTTGCAATGATGGCTTTTTTTATCTCCGCCCAGGGCATTTCATAAGTGTTTTCACGAATCGACAGTAGAATGGATGCAGGGTTTACCGTTATCACAAACGGATCATGATAATCTTTAAGCCGTTTATAAACCCTGCTTCCGGTGGTTTTCATCAGCCGGTAGTAGATGCCAATCACCAGTATTCCGGAAAGCAGCAATGAAAGGCTCAGGAAACGGTTGCCGTCCTTTCCAAGTATCAGGAACAATAGCAGTCCTGCCCAGATAGCGAGAAAACCCATGAGCAGCGGCAGTCGCGACTGAAAGAGAAAAAACTTTTTATAATGCAGCGTGTGCGCGCGTTGAAGTATGGCGGGTGAGTATTGGAAGTGAATGAGCATTTCGGAAGAAAAAATTAATGGACAAAGCAGTATTTCAATAAGGTTACAGCCAGGTTCGTAGCCACCTGACAGGGAGAAATGATGGCAACGGGAAATTGCAAATTTCTCAAAAATCGGGTAATGAAGCCTTGATAATTTCTAAGCGCTGCAGGGCAGTTGCTGAAGATAAGTAGCTGTAGCGGGTGGTTACTCAGGCACTGCTATTTGCACTAACTTCGCCGCAAAAAAAAGAATGGACGCAGAAGCAAGGACAGAAATCAGCGAGTTGGGAGAATTTGGGCTGATCAGCTACCTCACAAAGAATATTGAGCTCGTGAATGAATCGAGCAAAACCGGAGTAGGGGATGATGCGGCAGTGATGGAGTTTGACAATGGCAAGCAGGTGGTGGTGACCACCGATCTGCTGGTGGAAGGAATTCATTTCGACCTGATGTATGTTCCCATGAAGCACCTCGGCTATAAGGCCGTGGTGGTGAACCTTTCTGATATTTATGCGATGAATGCCACACCGAGACAGATCACCGTCTCTATTGCCATAAGTAACCGGTTCTCCCTTGAAGCTTTAAGTGAATTATATGAAGGCATCTACTACGCTTGCCAGCATTATGGAGTTGATCTCGTGGGTGGTGATACGTCATCGAGTCTGAAAGGATTAGTGATCAGCGTTACGGCCGTTGGTGAAGCGGATCCTGCGGATGTGGTGCTCAGAAGCGGTGCCCGTGAAAATGATTTATTGTGTGTCAGTGGAGATCTTGGTGGCGCTTATGTTGGTTTGCAGTTGCTGGAAAGGGAGAAGCGGGTGTATCTTGAAAATCCCGGCGTGCAACCCGACCTCGAGAATCAAACCTATATTGTTGGCAGGCAGCTCAAGCCGGAAGCGCGTAAAGACATCATCGGCCTCTTTCAGACGCTCGGCCTTAAACCCACCGCTATGATTGATATTTCCGACGGCCTCTCCTCCGAAATACTTCACTTATGTGAGTCATCGCAGGTTGGCTGTGAGTTGTATGAGTCGAAAATCCCCATTGCCGAAGAAACCTATAACATGGCGCTCAAATTCAACCTCGATCCGGTAACTTGTGCATTGAGTGGCGGAGAAGATTATGAACTGCTTTTCACGATAGCGCCTGCCGATTTTGAAAAGGTGAAAAACAATCCTGATATTTCCATCATAGGCCACATGACAGCGAAGGAAAAAGGCGCCGTGCTGATCACTAAAGGTAATAATGTGCATACGCTGACAGCGCAAGGCTGGAATGCATTCCGGAAAAATAACCGGTAATCGAAGGAAATGAACGGTTGATTGATACGCATAATGATGCTACTCCTGTTTTGAATACTTTCCAGGTTCAATGTGGCTATCATCCTTCAAGCGATAAACAATTAACCGCCGGCTTTTACTATCCATTTAAAATTGACCAAGCAAGATGTATAACCTTCCTTATTTTAAAGATGATGACCGGCAAGCGTTGCTGCAGTTCCTGCACGACTATCCATTCGCCTTTTTAACCGGCAGTTATGCGAGCGGCCGGCAAGTAGCTACGCAGATTCCTATTCTCACAGAAGTAAGGGATGGTAACCTTTACCTGCAAGGTCATATCATGCGGAATACGGATCATCACAAAGCTTTCGTAGAGAATCCACAGGTACTCACTGTTTTTTCCGGACCACATTCGTACGTCAGCGCTTCCTGGTACACCAATCCGCATATTGGTTCAACATGGAATTACATGAGCGTTCAGGCAAGTGGCATGATCTCCTTTCGCCCGGAGGCAGAGTTGATTTCGCTTTTAAAGAAACTCACCCTCCGTTTTGAAAAAAATAATACGGCATCACCTACTGTTTATGATAATCTGCCCGAGGAATTCCTGAAGAAGATGCTGCCGGCCATTGTAGCCTTTGAAATTAAGGTGGAAGAGCTGGAGCACGTTTTTAAGCTAAGCCAGAACAGGGATGAAAGAAGCTACCGAAACATCATCGAGCGGCTGGAAGAGCAAGGCGGTGACAGTTTGCTTGTAGCCAATGAGATGAAAAAGAGAATGGAAAAGTTATTTCCTCCCGGTGTTGAATGGGATGCCGGAAAATTTTTATCCTGATGCACCGGAAGATGCGGCTATAAATGGATACACGTTTTGCATTACTCATTGTGGTCGCATATGTATTCTCATCCTGAATAAGCCGCGGTAGCGCTGAGGATAATAGAGCAGGCATTATCAGCCTGCGTTTGAGCAACTGAAGACGGGTTGTGATGTATTGATTATTACCCAGTATTTTGATGCGATTAAACAAACGGCGTTTATTTCTTGCACCTATCGGTTTTGATAGATAATCCGGGCTTTGCAGCTGATACTGTTTCGCAGCTATTTTCCCATTTTGGTTACAGATTTTCCTTTTTGAATAGCTGAAACGCTTTTGCGGTAACACATCTTTGCATAAGTCTTCCATACTTCCAATATGTCCATGCAAAACAATCTGCCGGCTCTTTCAACAATTATTACAATCATCCTATTAACCTGTTCCTGCAGCAAGTTGGAGCCTGCCGCACCTATCGCTGCTGAAGCGTTGGATGCACCGCTTGAAGGACTGACTTTTGCGCAATACCAGCTGTTTAACGAAGGTGCGGCGGAGTTTGATGAAGTTTATACTGCAGAATCCGGGCTGGGTCCGGTTTACGTAGCCACGAGTTGTGCATCGTGTCATACAGGTGATAACCGTGGCCATCCGTTCACCATCCTTACCAGGTTTGGGCAGACAGATTCAACGGGTAACCAGTTTTTAAATATGGGAGGACCACAGCTGCAGAATCATGCAATTCAGGGACATGTAGCTGAACAAATTCCAGCCAATGCGAAATCATCCAGATTCATAGCGCCCATAGCTAGCGGGATTGGATTCCTGGAACTTGTTCCCGATGCAGATATCGTTGCTATGGCCGATGCCAACGCCAATCATCCAGATGGCGTTCGCGGTCATCCCAACTGGAATGAGATTCCGTCCTATGTAGTTCCTTTTCAAAATGCCATTGTAAAAGATGGTAAATATATCTGTCGCTTCGGCAGAAAAGCAAGTACGTATAACCTGCACCAGCAAACGGTTCAGGCATTTAATCAGGACATTGGCATCACCACATCATACCTTCCCATCGACCCATTCAATTATCTGGAAGGCGTTAATCCCGTGCCTGCCGCTGACCCGGAAATTACCGATAAGAGTGTCAACGCCACGGTCTTTTACCTGCAGGCTTTGCAGACTCCGTTTCAGCGAAATCAACAGGATGGAGCGGTGGTAGCAGGGAAAAATATCTTCATCCAAACCGGTTGTGAAGCCTGTCATAAACAAACCCTGAAAACCGGTTACTCACCTGTTGAGCCGCTAGCTTACCAGGAATTTCACCCCTATACTGACTTGCTGCTGCATGATATGGGAAGCGAGCTGGATGACGGCTATACTGAAGGCAGCGCGACAACTGCTGAATGGAGAACCCCGCCACTTTGGGGACTCGGACTGGCGCAGGATGCTCAGGGTGGTAACATCTTCTTGCTGCATGATGGAAGAGCTCATTCAATCGAGGAAGCGATTTTAATGCATGGCGGCGAGGCGCAGGTGAGCAGGAAGCGATATGAGTTGCTCTCGCAACCCGATAAGGATGCGCTCCTCCAATTCCTCCAATCGTTATAGTGATGGACAGAAGAAAATTTATTACGACATCGTGCTTAGCCTGTATGAGTGGTATCGCGCTTTCCTCACTGCTGGAAGGCTGTACCACTTCTCACTACTTCACAGGTGAGATTTCCGATGCTGCGTTAATTGTTCCATTGAGTGAATTCCAGTTTATAAAGAATGGCCAGGTGCAATTCAAAAAATACCTGGTGGTGCAAAACAGTACGCTGCAATACCCTGTCTGTGTTTACCGCCTCAGCGAACAAAACTACTCTGCACTATGGATGCGCTGTACACACCAGGGAACAGAGCTGCAGGTGTTTGGTGATAAACTGCTTTGCCCGTCACACGGGAGCGAATTCAGCAATACGGGAAAGGTGGAGACTGCGCCGGCTGCCGAGGATTTAAAATCTTTTAAAGTACATATTGATAAGAACCAGTTAAAAATTTGGCTGACATGAAGAAACTGATCACCATCACCACTGTTTTTATTTTCATGGCGGATATGGCCTGTTCGCAGATTGATTCATCGCTCTTGCGAAGAGCCGGCATAGATACCTTGGAAGGAAGTATGAACATGGATGCGCTCTATGAGCGTCCGTTTCTGCATATCAGCAAAACACCGGTTTCGATCGGTGGCTATGCAGAAGTGAACTACCAGCATCTCAGTACTGACGGCGTATCAGACGGCCATGAGTTTCAGTTTAGAAGGATGAGCCTGATGGTGGCATCCACGATCTCGAAACGGATAAAATTCTTGTCAGAGATAGAATTTGAAAATGATAAAGATGAGCAACTCGAAGGAAACCCGATGGAAATAGCCATTGAATACGCTGCGCTTGATTTTGAATTTCATCCACTGCTGAACCTGAGAGCCGGCATCATTATCAATCCCATCGGTGGATTCAATCAAAATCATGACGGACCGAAATGGGAATTTACCGACAGGCCGATTTCGGCGACACAACTGCTCCCGGCCACATTCAGCAGCGCCGGATTGGGCATCTATGGCAAGCACTATTCTCAACAATGGATGTTTGGCTATGAATTTTATCTGACTAACGGATTAGACAATACCATCATCGACAACGACCTCAACAAAACCTATGTCCCCCATGCAAAAGAAAATCCTGCACGGTTGTCAACCAGCAACAGCGGTGAACCGATGATCACCGCAAAGCTGGCTATGAGGAATAATCGAATCGGCGAGTTAGGCGTATCGTGGATGGGAGGCGTGTATAATAAGTATCAGCAAGACGGAGTAGTGATAGATGATAAACGCAGATGCGATATAGTGGCGATCGATTTTAACACCACCCTTCCAAAGCTGCAAACAGCCATCACCGGTGAGTTTGCCTGGGTATTGGTACAGGTACCTGAAAATTATTTTGAACAGTTCGGTACCAGGCAACATGGTGGATTCATGGATGTCGTACAACCGGTTGTAAAGACAAGGCTACTCGGATGGGAAGATGCAACCATCAATATAGCCATGCGTATGGAATATGTTGATTGGAATATCGGCACTTTTAAAGATACCGGTGGACAAATAGCCGATGATCTGTGGAGCATTATGCCTGCCATCAGTTTTCGCCCCACACCACAAACTGTGCTGAGGTGGAACTACCGTTATATGAAGCAACAGGATATTGCTGGTAATCCACCTGCCACCACCGGCGGGTTTATCATTGGCATTTCATCCTATTTCTGAAAAGAGAACGTTCCACTGAAGGAATGTAGCCTAGTGTAGTGCCAAAGCTTGATCGCTCAAATCATAGTGATAAATGGTTATGCTGGTGCGTTTCATCAGATTACCATGAACCATATTGAACCCACATTTTGCAGTTCAAAGCGGCAACGGGTTTAACCCCGACGTAGAACTGCTTAGGGTTTGTGACACATTTTTTTTCTTGACAAATTGAGCAAACCCTTAGCAGTTCTAAGTCGCAGCGAAGCGGGATTTTTACACTGAAAAATCCGGGTTGAACATCTACCTGCAGAATTTGAAGCATTCAACAATGCGTTGAGTTTATTGAGGTGTACGCCAAATTTTAGTTGGATGGCACAGCGCCCGCTGACTCAGCTTAACGAGGCAGTGATAGGATGGTATGCGTAGCTGAAATATGTTTCATTGATAGCTCTGGAAATTGGTCCTGCACCCGTTTTGTACCGCAAGACAGCCGCTAACAATTCATTTCCTAATTTAGCCTTCAAACAGCTTCAAATGTATTGCAGGGTTGCCGCTTTTATTTTTGTATTATTGATTTCAGTCAATGCTTATTCGCAGGCTCCTGCCATTCAGTTTCAGCATTGTATGGGTGGTTCATTAGATGATATCGCATATGATGTGATACCAACGCAGGACGGCGGTTACCTGCTCACAGGAGGTTCTACTTCCAGCGACGGTGATCTTTTAAAGACTACCGAAATACTCCATGGTGGCAATTATGATTTCTGGTTTACCAAGCTGGATCCTGCATTAAATTTTCAATGGAAGAAACACCTTGGCGGTACGGGCAGCGACCTTGCCAGCAGTGTGCTGCAAACCGCTGATGGCGGTTATATTATTGGAGGCAGCACGAGTTCCAATGATGTGGATGTCAGCGGCAATCATGGTGACTACGATTTCTGGATCGTTAAATTATTTGCATCAGGTTCCGTGCAATGGAAGAAATGTTATGGCGGAAGCAATTACGATGATTTCGGCAGTGTGCGCATTGCTGCCGACGGAGGCTTGATCATTGCCGGAGGCTCTTCGTCGAACAACGGCGATGTATCGGGTAATCATGGCAGCAGCGATTTCTGGCTGGTGAAAACAGATGCCAACGGCACCTTGCTCTGGCAGAAGAGTTATGGTGGTGTCGACTATGAGAAAGCAGCGGATGTAAGAGTGTGCCCCGACGGAGGTTATATCCTGGTCGGATTCTCTGAATCGAATACGGGCGATGTGAGCGGCAATCACGGCGATTATGATATGTGGGTGGTGAAGACGGATGCATCCGGAAATTTGCAATGGCAGCGCTCTCTTGGCGGAAGCGGCTATGATGCGGCCAATGCAGTGGTGGCATTGAGTGATGGAAGTTTTTTGGTAGCGGGTTACACCGGTTCCAACGATGGTGACGTGACCGCTAACCATGGTGATGATGATGCCTGGCTGTTAAAGATTGATGCAACCGGAACTATAGTATGGTCGAAATGTATCGGTGGCTCCACCTCTGATGTGGCTACAGGAATTGAAAACATGGGCGATAACGGTTTTATTCTTTCCTGTTATTCGATGTCGCAGGATGGCGATGTCGCAAATAATTACGGACTGTGGGACTATTGGATCGTGAAGACAGATACCGCCGGAAGCATTGACTGGCAGAAGAACTTCGGGGGATCATTGAATGATGTTTGTTATGCGGCGAAGCCGACACCGGATGAGGGATTCATTCTCGCCGGCTATTCCGAGTCCACGAATATGGATGTGTCAGGCAATCATGGTAAAAAAGATTTCTGGACCGTCAAGCTTGAAGGCCTTGTAGCTGTTGCGGAAATAGAGAAATCCTTCCTGCCGTTGGAAGTGTATCCGCAACCGGCCTCTTCTTCGGTAAATCTGAAAATTCCGGATCAAGCGATGCAACACTATAATCCGCTCACGGTAGATTTTTTTGACCTTGCGGGAAGAAAATTGTTTACAGAGGAAATGGCCGCTGATCCGTTATTGAAAGTGGATTGCAGCAACTGGATACCGGGTGTTTACGGCTATCAATTGAAATCGAGTAACCTGGTACTCGCAAATGGGAAGCTGCTGATACAATAAGCATCGCACTATAGCGGCCGGATGTAATGCACATTACGCTTCAGTAGTTAGCCCATTCAATTAACCATGAATCATTACCCGCTTCAATGATGAAAAGTCAACAGCTGATTTTATGTTCTTTGTTATTTTGCATCACAACTGCACGTGGACAGATGGCAGCAGGAGACATTGCCGGTGAATATTATCTCCATGGCGTAATGGAAGTAGCGTCCGGTTTCGCGTTGCGGGAAGATCACTCTTTCAGTTTTTTCTTTTCTTATGGTGCCATGGATCGTTCCGGTACCGGAACATGGAAGGTTGAAGGAAACAACATCATCCTGAATTCGGCTAACTGGCCTGGTTCTGATTTTAAACTGGAGAAACAGGAACACCGGAGGCAAAAGGAAATTGTTGTTCAGGTGAAGGACAAGAACAAAATGTTGCTTGGTTATATCGGTGGCATACTGTCAGGTGGCGGACAGGTGCAGGAGTTGCATTCAGATAATGATGGTGTCATCACTTTTGCAGCGCAAACAACGGATACCATCTCCTTATATCATCAGTTTTATTCTGATGCGTTGTCGGTGTTTCCCGTCAAAGATCAAAAAGCCAATTATTTTGAGTTCACTTTCTTACCGCACCTCGGCACAGTTTTCTTCCGGAATTTTATTTTAACTCCGGACAAACAGGAATTGACAGGCGGGAATCCATTGCTGAAAGAGGGCCAGGTGTATCATTATGTCAAAATGGAATGAGGTGGCTGTCCATGCTCAGGAAAGCCATTCCAGCCTTGCAGTCCGCCGGTATGTATGGCGATCAAGGTACTGCCCGGCTTGAAAAAATCTTTTCGAGCCAAATCGAAAATGCCATACATCATCTTTCCGGTATAAACAGGATCAAGCAAAATATGATGCTGGGCATGGAATGCTGTGATGAAGGATAACAATGCTACCGGTAGTTTTGCAAAGCCGCCAAAATGATAATCGTGGTTTACTGACCAGTTCTTAAATTGTTTGCCGCTGAATCCTGCCAGGAGGTTGGTTATGACTGATTCCTGGTCTGTCATGCCTTTCAATGCTGAAAAACCAAGCACCTGTTTATGTCCCTGACTTCCGGCCACCAGTCCGGCTACTGTTGCGCCTGTTCCTACCGGACAACAGAGAAAATCGTATGCGATGTTTAGCTCGGAAGTTATTTCGGCGCAACCTTTCACAGCCAGTGCATTGCTGCCTCCTTCCGGTAGCAAATAAAATTCCCCAAAATTTTCCCGCAGATGGCGGAGGAAGTCATCATTTTCCTTTTTCCGGTATTCCTCCCGGCTGACAAAGTGCAACTTCATTCCCTGCTGACTCGCAAATGACAGGGTCGCATTGAGTGGCAGCACTTTTTCACCACGTATAATGCCTATCGTATGAAATCCGAACTCGCTGCCGGCGGATGCTACTGCGTGAATATGATTCGAATAAGCACCTCCGAAAGTCAGTATGGTGTGTTCTCCGAGTTCTTTCGCCGCTGCCAGGTTGTACTTCAGTTTGCGCCATTTGTTGCCACTGATAAGCGGATGGAGCAGGTCGTCTCGTTTCATGAAAACACTGATCTGTTTCTCCTTAAACAATGGATCAGCAAGTTGCTGCAGGGGTGTAATCATGTTGTTTTTTTATTATTTTAGCAGAAGCTTATTTCTTCAGCAACATCCTCTTCGCCTTACCACGCTTTATCGAAAATAATTTTTTGCTTTCATTCATGCTTTCTAAAACCGTTTTCAACCATGAAACTAACGGCACTCATTTTTACCGGTGTCTTCCTGCTGCAGACACAGAGCTTTGGCACTGATGCAGCCTGCTCAGTTCCCAAATGCATTCAAAAACTTATTAAACAGTATAAAAGCAAGCCCAAGCAGGAGCCGGCCACTACCATTTATGAGTATGAATATAACGGAGCCAAGGTCTATTATGTCACGGCTCCCTGTTGTGATCAGATGGGGACACTGTATGATGCCAAATGTAATTTACTGTGCCATCCTGATGGCGGCATTACCGGAACAGGCGATGGCAAGTGTGCTGATTTCAACTCCACGAAAACAAATGAGGTTTTGATCTGGAAGGATGACCGGTGATGGCAGCGCAAACCGGTGCACAACCACCTTGTATTTATAATCAGAGCAGGTACCCAAAAATTAGCATCCGCTAAGCCCTTCGCTTTACTAAAAGGGATTTTTCAATTGCAAAATCCGGATAGGTGGAGCGGATCATTGCGTATTTTTCATTGGAGCAGCGTTAAATATCATCCTTTGTAAGCTTGCAGGCATAGGTGCTGAACCGCTTATGGTAATTATGAGTAAGCGGAACATCGAGCCAAAACTTTTTATTTTTACCACTGAAATTCAATCCCTGCAACATGATAACCAAGATCACCGAAGGCGTAAAGATATCGGTGGAAACATTTTACCAGGAAGAATATTCGCAGCCATTGAACAATGAGTTTATGTTTGCTTACCGTATCACTATTGAAAACGGCAGCGAGCAGACTATCAAATTACTGCGGCGGCACTGGTATATTTTTGATTCCTGCGGAGTAACCCGGGAAGTGGAAGGAGAAGGTGTCGTTGGGTTGCAACCTGTAATAGAACCGGGAAAATCACATCAATATGTTTCGGGTTCCCACCTGAAAACGGAAATCGGCCACATGCACGGTACCTACCTGATGGAAAGAATGATTGATGGCCGGCAATTCAGGGTTAACATACCGGAATTCCAGTTGGTCGCTCCCTTCAAACTGAATTAGCCCGCTGTGTTGATACACCTATAGTTTGCGCTGCTCAATCGTATATTTGCCCTCCTTATCAATAAACTACTGTAGTGAAAGTAACTGAGTATATCAATAAGTCTGATACCACCATGGTCTCCTTTGAGGTGCTGCCTCCCATGAAAGGAAAAAGCATCCATTCCATTTATGACACCTTGGATCCATTGATGGAATTCAAGCCACCCTTCATCAATGTCACGTATCATCGCGCTGAGTATGTTTACAAACGCAACGCACAGGGATTATTTGAAAAGACCATCATCCGTAAAAGGCCGGGAACGGTCGGCATTTGCGCTGCTATCGTAAATCGTTATAAGGTGGACGCCGTTCCGCATATTGTTTGTGGCGGTTTTACGGTGGAAGAAACAGAAGATGCACTGATTGACCTTGCCTTCCTGGGTATTGATAATGTGCTCGTGATCCGTGGCGATCCTAATAAAAATGAAACTTCCTTTGAGCCGGAACCCGGCGGCCATCAGCATGCCATCGACCTGTTGCGGCAGGCGGTGAAGATGAACCATGGTAACTTCCTGCAGGAAGATATTACGGATGTGGTGCCTACGGATTTCTGCATCGGTGTGGCCGGCTATCCGGAAAAGCATTATGAATCACCGAACAAGAAAATGGACTTGCAGTTCCTGAAAGAAAAGGTGGAAGCAGGTGCGGATTATATCATCACGCAAATGTTTTTCGACAACAATAAGTTTTTTGAGTTCGTGCAAAACTGCCGCGACAATGGCATCACCGTCCCCATTATTCCGGGCATCAAGCCCATCACCAACCGCAAGCATATGAATACGCTGCCACGCCTGTTTCATGTAGAGATTCCGGAAGCGCTGGCGGGCGAGCTGCAAAAAGCAGCTACCGATGAAGCGGCCAGGAAAGTAGGGGTGGAATGGTGTATTCAGCAATGCAAAGAACTGGCGAAGGCAAAAGTACCGCTCATTCATTTTTATACCATGAGCAATCCTATTCCTGTGAAAGCGGTGGTGAGTAAGGTATTCTGAAACCGGTTAACTCAATAATCAGGGATGCCGGTTTTTACCTGTAAGTATTTTTCCAGCACGGCCCGCAGGTCTTCTTTCGGATCATAAAGTACTGCATGCAGTCCCACTGCCCTGGCACCTTCCACGTGCTGTGGACTGTCGTCAATAAAAAGCGTTGCAGCCGGCCGGAGATTATTCTCTTCCATCACTTTCAGAAAAATGGCTGCATCAGGTTTGCGAAGACCTGCTACAAAGGAGTAATACACCTTCTCAAAATAGGTGTCAAGGTTGGGTCGTCCAAGAAACTGTACCAAATATTTGGTGAGTTTCTTCAAGTGTATAATATTGGTATTGCTTAACAGGAAAGTTCTGAAATGGCGCTTTACATCCTGCAATAGCTTTAGTTTCTCCGGCGGAATGGTGCCAAGCATCGCATTCCACGCATCATTAATCTGCTCATCTGATAGTTGTGTTCCTAATGCAAGGTTTAACTGCTGGCGAAATTCCTGTTCCGTAATTTTCCCTTTGTCAAACTGATCAAAAACCGTTGATTGTTTTAACTGGTTAAAATGAAGGTGGAAATCCTGAACACCGAGTTGGAGGAAGGCATCTTCGGTTCGTTTCATATGAAGATCAATAATAACGCCGCCATAATCAAAGATGATATTACGGATGGGTGATGCTGTCAATGTTGATGTGTTTGAAATCCAAATATAAAGGGACTGTCTGGAAAATCTGATAAGCATGCAGCAGGTATCAGCCTGCTGAAGGGAGTAAAGTAATGGAAGTGGGCCCACCAGGACTTGAACCTGGGACCTGCGGATTATGAGTCCGACGCTCTAACCAACTGAGCTATAGGCCCTGAAAGTGGCAAAGATAATCTTCCGGTTAATTTTATCGGTGCAAGCGGATTATTTTTTAAAGACGGTGGCTGTATAGCGATTCCAAAAATTCATTCTTTCTGACAGATCCTGTTCTGCTATATTCAACAGTTCAGAGTAGTAACGAAGCGGCAGTTTTCATGCTTAAAATCAGGTCTGAATAGTATGGTGGTAGTTGGATTATTGTTGCGTATAACTTACTTTGTAAAAGGAAATTTCAAAAGATGGAACAGACCTATAAAAATTGTCAGAGTTGTGGCATGCCACTGAAAAAATCGCCCAATGGGGGCGGAACCAATACGGATGGAACAATCAGCAAAATGTATTGTGCTTATTGTTTCGAAAACGGACAATTCAGGCAACCGGATTGGACTGCATCACAAATGCAGGACTTTGCAAAAGGCAAAATGAAAGAGATGGGATTCCCCGGATTTTTAGCGGGTTTTTTTACTAAGGGAATTCCTAAGCTGAAACGGTGGGCCAAATAGCCGGAATCAGGGAGATTTTATCTTTCTTGATGACAGAGCGGTAGCGCACGCCTGAACTTGTTGAGAAATTGAAACAAAAATTGATGGAGTGATGCAGGCTAAATGGCAATACGTAAAAGCAAAAGTATCCTGAAAGGCTGTAACGCTGTGATGGAGATGCTTAGCAAGAATCGTGATGTAACAAAATTAGGAAGCGCCGGCTTACGAGTTAAATCGCATCTTGAACTTGCTGAGAAATGAGCAAACCCAAATGCTTCATCATACCGAAGCAGTACTGTCCGACAAATTTAGAGTGATTGCAGGCATGAAATTGGCATTGAACAGATCAAGACGGGTTGATGATTTCCTGTTTTTTCAAAAATATCCGATGTAATTGAACAGTTGAATTCGGACAAGCAGATTGCTGAAGGATAGAGATGAATAGCAACCGGAGTCAGATTTGTGATGCATTTTGATTATCTACAGTACTGGAGTGGAAAAATTTTGTTTGACAAAGTTCAATCTGCCATCGGTAGCGATAGATGTCAGCAATGGTCTTGGCGTCCAGATCCATGATAAACTCATAGCACTTGTTTTGGGAGGATCAGCTGCGCGTAAGGGTTGTTGGACATTATTTTGATCGAGGTAAGATTGTTCGAGATTTCATCTTTTAAACCGGCCACTGATGTAAAAGCATTTTCCTTTTGCCGGGTAATGAAATAAATGCAGCATACAGTTATACCCTTTGTCAAAGGTGACATAGGATTGTTGACGCAGCTGTTTATCGTCGTCTGCCGGCTGAGCTGAACTAAGTAGTCAGGGTGGCGCGTGAAAATTTATTGTCTTAGAGGAGGACGACCTGAAGTTTTTAAAATGGCTTTGAGCAGCATCTACAATAAATAGCTTTTTGCAACACCGCTGCCGGCAACCTGCTGTCCGACAAATCAACCTGTGAACCTTGGACAGATGCTCATAGATTTTGAACACCTTCGAGCAACGATTCCTGTTAGCATCCGATAAGGTGCTTCGCGGCAGTGCTTTTTGAATCCCCAAATGATTAAGCTTGCCTTGAACGATTGGAAATTTGGCATCCACCAACGTACAATACATCATGGCTACAAAATGATCCCATGCCCTTAATACTCTTGTAATAATAGTTGGCTTTATGAATACGCCCGCCACGAATCAGACACCTGAGTAATTGAGAAAAAATGTGCTGTCCGACATCTTTGGTTCATTGCTTCCAGTGTTGTGCTTAATGCTGAAAGATCAAGGAAGTGGCCATGTGCCACCCCTTAGTTTTATTTTGTCGGACAATAGTGATGACGCGATTTTTCTATTAGAAGGCGGATGAAATGGAAGTAGAATTCTTTATTTTTCACACTGAAAATTAACATACACCAATGTTACATCGCGATCAACTGCTTCCCTGGGCACTAAAGATTACTGCCGCGGCAATATTGCTGCAAACCTTGTATTTTAAATTCTCCGCGCATCCTGAAGCGGTCTATATCTTCACCACCCTGCAGATGGAACCATGGGGCCGCATTGGTATTGGAGTCATGGAGCTGATTACCTCCATGCTGCTCCTGATTCCGCCGCGAACTGTCTGGCTGGGTGCCGGCCTTGGCCTGGGCCTGATGGCAGGCGCTATTTTTTTTCATCTGACAAAGCTGGGACTTGACGTTTACAACGATGGAGGCCGCCTGATTGTGATGGCTATCGTTGTATTCATTATCTCGGCTGTGTTGCTTTGGATGAATCGCCGTAAAATTCCAATAGTAGGAAAGTTGCTTTGAGGTAGCAAGTGCCTGGCAGTGCCATGTTGCAGCGACGCGGAAATATTTTCTTGAAAAATGTGGTTGAATCAGGTGAGCAAGATGGACGCCGGAAATACTCCGTCGTCTTAGCATGCTCCATCGAATCATGTCTATCATTCTACCATAGCATATGTTACCTGCAGTCAATAGTTTTCCGGTTACCAATCTCCATTATCAAATCAACCGGCAATCTTATTTGTCAGGATTGAAGTACTAATACTGCAAAAAATGCATTATCACCACGTTATTTTGTAAAATATGCAATGTGTGTTTGAATTTTTACTGAAAACTGATAATCTTTGCCTGCACAGCGGTAAGACATTTTATGATGGACATTCCTCACACAGAGCTGGATCAGCTTGATTTTGAAATACTCTCCCAGCTCCAGAAGGATGGCCGTAAATCTTTTACCGATATAGCAGATCAGCTGAAGGTATCAGTTGGAACAATCCGCAACCGTGTACAATGGCTCACCGAAACAAAAACATTGCAGGTGATTGGCCGTGTGGATCCGGAAAAGATTGGCTTTCACGCTTATGCAAGCATCTTTATCAAGGTAAGCCCGGCCAGCCAGATTATTCCGGTGGCAGAGAAAATCACCCGCTTTCCGGAAGTGAGTTTCCTCGCCATGATATCCGGCAACTACGACCTCGAGGTTAATGTGATGTGCCGCAATAATGATCACCTCCTCTGGCTGATGAATGAAAAGATTCATAAAATCAAAGGCGTGGATGAAACCTCCACATATGTATTTCCGCGTTTTCAAAATTGCGCAACCTGACCTCCGCCTGGTGAAAGCAAATCAAACCATGAAATAAACAAAACCCTGCTGCCATGATAAAACAAATCACACTGGCCCTGCCGATTGCACTGTTGCTCTTGCTGCAGTTTCCGGCTTGGGCGCAAACCAATATTAGCGGAACGGTAAAGGATTCGGAGGGTGAACCATTGATTGGTGTAACGGTGCGCCTGAAGGATAATGCCCTCATCGGTGCCAATACGGATGAGAACGGCAGATTTTCACTCGCCAGTCCTAATGCGGCGGGTACGTTGTTGATCACTTATATAGGTTACCAGGATCAGGAAGTTAATTTTCTGCCCGGGAAAACGGAGTTTGTGGTAACCATGAAGTCGGACCTGGAGTTACAGGAAGTAATAGTGGTTGGCTATGGAACACAGAAAAAGAGCGATGTTACCGGTGCCGTTTCTTCTGTCGACAACAAACAGTTCAGGGATCAACCGGTCGGTAATATCGCCGGAAGTATCCAGGGAAAAGTGACGGGATTAAATGTGACCAACCCTTCCGGTACTCCCGGCTCCAGCTTGCTCGTAAGTGTACGCGGACAGAATAATCCACTGTATGTGGTAGATGGTATTCCATTGCTGAGCGAAAGCAATTCAGGTATCGCCACCTCCTTTGATACACAGGGTAATGTCACCGGCAACGGTCAAAGCATCTCTTCTATCTCCGACATCAACCCGGATGATATTGCTTCGATTGAAATACTGAAGGATGCATCTTCTGCAGCCATTTATGGCGCACGTGCCGCCAACGGTGTTATCCTGATCACCACTAAAAGAGGCGCGGAGGGTAAAACTCAATTCGGATTAAATTATTACACCGGCTTTCAGCAGGTAGCACACCAGCTTGATTTTTTAAGCAGCGATGAATTCGTGGCCTTGGAAGAAGAAGCCCGTGCCAATGATTTACAGGCCTATGAGCAGGATCCGGAAATCTTCGGGCCTGACTTCGATCCTTCACTGCTCACCAATCCATTGCCTGAAACATGGTACACAGGGGTCAATACTAACTGGATGGATGAGATTTTCAGAACAGCTGCCATCAACAACGTCGAATTTTCTGCGCGGGGAGGAAATGAGAAAACGAAATTCTATTCCGGTATCTCCTATTTCGCTCAGCAGGGCATCGTTATCGAATCCTACTATAAACGGTTCAACACCCGCTTAAACCTTGATCATGTGATCAATGATCACTTTTCTTATGGTGAAAATTTTTCATTCACCTATTCCCGCAATCGCAGAAGCTTTAATGATGATGTGTACACGGGTGTTGTTACCAATGCCATCGGCGCCTCTCCGTTAATGCCGGTGTATAATGACGATGATACGTATGCCGGCTTCGAGGATTACCAGGTCTCCTGGCTGTCGGATAACCCGGTGAAATCCGCGCATGAGATACAGGGCTATACCAGCAGTTACCGCGCACTCGGAACTTTATACGGTGAATGGAAAATTATCAATGACCTGAAATTCAGGAGTGCCTGGTCTATTGATTATACCAACCTCGCCGATGATCTCTATTTTTCACCTATTACCGTTGACGCCGAGAATGTCGGCGGCAAAGCCACCAATGGAACATTCAATCAAACCATCTGGTTGGGTGAAAATATTTTTTCGTACGACCATGAATTCAGCGAGGTGCATCATGTGAATGCGATAGGCGGATTCACCTTGCAGCAATCCGTTGCACGGCATCAGTACATCAGTGGCCAGGGTTTCCCGATAGGCAGCAACCTGACCAACGTATCCAGCGCGGCCACGATCACTGGCGGCATTGATGATGGATCGAACTGGGCACTTGTTTCATTTCTCGGAAGGGTAAATTATGATTACAAAGGACTCTATCTTTTATCAGTCAGTGCACGGTCAGATGGATCCTCCCGTTTTTCTCCCAGCAATCAGTATGGGTTTTTTCCGGCGATCTCTGCCGGCTGGCGAATTTCGGGCGAAGAATTCTGGCCCAGGAATACTACCCTCACTGATCTTAAGCTGCGCGCAAGTTATGGCTTGACTGGTGATCAGGAAATCGGAGACTTTCAATATATCTCTTTCTGGACACCGGTTACTTACAACGGACAGGCAGGACTTAATCCAAGAAATATCGCTGATGAAAACCTGAAATGGCAAACCAACAAGATGCTCAACTTCGGGCTCGATTTTGAATTTTTTGGAGGAAGAATGTATGGCTCCATGGAATATTACAAATCCAATAAGACTGATTTGTTGAGTGAAGATGTTATTCCCGGCACGACAGGCTTTGCCAGCATCACCCGCAACTATGGCAATGTGCTTAACAGGGGATTTGAATTTTCGATCAATGCCGTACCGATACACAAAGCCGTGAAATGGGACATCGGATGTAACGTCAGCACGCTGCACAATGAAATCATAGACCTGAGCACCGATGGCGTTCTGGTGAATGCATATAATGACCTGGCGCCTACACATATCCTGCAGGAAGGCCAGGCGGTAGGTACTTTCTGGGGTGTAAAGTTTTTAGGAGTTGACCCTGCCACCGGCGACCCGCTCTATGAAGATTTAAATGCCGATGGAACAATTGATGGGAATGATGCGCAGATAATAGGGAAGGCGACTCCTGATGTTTACGGAGGATTGAATACATCGCTGGAATGGAAAAACTGGGATCTGTCAATAGCCGCCAGTTTCAGCGCCGGCAATGATGTGTATAACCTGATACGTGGAGAATATGAATCGTTGGGCTGGAGTGATGAAGGCTGGGATGAGAATAATATTTTGTACCAGGTATATGCCAACAATACGCATGTGGTGGATGACCGGTGGAAGCAACCCGGCGATCAGACAGATATTCCCCGCGCATCACTCATCAACCTGAATGTTTATCAGAACTCATCACAAACACTGGAAGATGCTTCCTACTTCCGTATTCGCACCATCAACCTCGGTTATACCTTCAGCCCTAAAGATCAGAAGCAATTTCATTCGCTGCACGTATATGCGCAGGTGCAGAACCCTTTGTTGATCAGCGGCTATTCCGGCTTTGATCCTGAAGTCAGTTCCACCGGTGGCGATCATCCGGAAACAGCAGGCGTTGACTATGCCGCTTATCCTCAGGCACGAACATTTACCGTAGGCTTCAATTTTAATTTCTAACCAGGAAAAAAAATCCGGATATGAAAAATCAAAATAAAAATATACCCATGAAAATGACCGGTTGCTCACGCATACATTCTTTGGCATCGGTGATCCTGATCCTTGCTGTTTCATTTTCTTCCTGTGATAAATTCCTTGATCAGACGTCACCGAATGATGTAGCACAGGAAAATATGTTCCAGGATGCCAGCTCGCTTGAATCAGCGCGCATCGGTCTGTATAACACTTTACAGGATGTCTATTATTATGGCGGATATTTTCCGTTGATGGCGGATGCCTATAGCGATAATGGTGCTACCGGTGGATATGATAGTCCTGATCTGAATGAACTGGGCGACAAAACGCTGACAGCGGCCAATATCTACGTGCAGAATACCTGGATATCCATCTACAACACAATCTATACTGCCAACCAGATAATTGCCAATGTGGACCTGGTGAATGATCCTGCCTTACAGGAGGAAGTCCGCAACGATATTAAAGGCGAAGCATTGGCCATTCGCGCCATGGCACACTTTGATTTGTTACGCATGTTTGGCGAACATTGGGATGTGTCGTCAGCCTATGGCATACCTGTAGTGCAAAAAGTGCTGCAGCCCGAAGATATTGTGGGAAGAAGTACGGTGGAGGATACCTACAGTGCCATTCTCGCTGACCTTACGCTGGCACTCGGATTAGTTGCGAACGACGATTACCGTCTTGATCCACCGGTCTATAAAGGCGCACAGTTCATATCCAAGAATGCGGTTAATGCCTTGCTGGCGCGCATCTGTCTTTATAAAAAGGATTATGTGCAGGCCGATGCATATGCAACGGATGTAATAAATGCCGGTTATGCCAGCCTGCTCGATGCAAATTCATTTAGCTCAATTTATACTGCGAAGCTTTCTTCGGAGGCGGTTTTTGAACTGGTATTTAACGGGCAGGACAGAAGTCAGTATAATGCCGCCACTTATTCCAGGCCTGATGCTCTTCGTTCGGAAGTGCTGTTCCTCGCCAGTGAAAACCTTAAAACATTTTTTGAAAGCCGACCCGGTGATCCGCGCGCCGATCTTGTTGATTTTGTTAACAATGACCTTAGCATTGAACCGGATGGAAGAACGCAAAAATACCGCGGTGAAGATTTCCAGGACAATGATGCGCTGATAATTCGCATTGCGGAAATGTACCTGATCCGTGCTGAAGCCAGGGGATTGGCAGGCGGAGGATTGGATGATCTGAATATCGTGCGGGAAAATCGTGGATTACCGCTTTACGCATCTGATGATTTTGATGTACCCGGACTTTATGAATTAGCAGTGGAAGATGAAAGAAGAGCGGAACTTAATTTTGAAGGTCACCGCTATTTCGACCTGGCACGTCTGCAGAAGGTGCAGGAGGTGCTGGGCGAAGAAGTGCTTCCCGTTTTCCCGATTCCCCTCCGTGAAATTACCGCTACCAATGGGGTCCTTAATCAATATCCGGGCTACTGAAATGAAAATATTCCGGTCTGTCAATCCCTTTGATCAGTCTGTTATGGCGGAACATCCGCAGATGACAGATAAGCAATTGAATAGTGCTCTATCTCTTTCAGCCGTTGCTTATGAAAGCTGGAAGTACAGCAGCTTCAGCAGGCGCAGTGATTTGTTGTTGCAGGTTGCAGCGGCATTGCGGGCCGGCATAGAAAAACATGCGCATACGATTTCGATGGAGATGGGTAAAATATTACAGGAGTCCCGCGCTGAAATTGAGAAATGTGCAGGGGCATGCGAATACTATGCGATGCATGGTGAAGAGCTGCTGAAGGATGAACGGATTGTCGCTGGTGCAAAAAAAAGCTTTATTGCCTTTCAGCCTGTTGGTGCCGTGTTTGCCATCATGCCGTGGAACTTCCCGTTCTGGCAGGTGATCCGTTTTGCTGCACCGGCTATCATGGCAGGTAATGTTGTATTGCTGAAGCATGCACCCAATGTGATGCAGTGCTCGAAAGAGCTGGAACAGGTTTTTCTAAACGCCGGCGCCATACCCGGACTGTTTCAATCGCTTGTCGTGGATATTGATGTCACGGAAAAAATTATCGCGAACGACATCGTGCAGGGAGTGACACTCACCGGCAGCGAGTTGGCAGGCTCTTCAGTGGCGGCAATCGCCGGAAAACATATTAAGAAAACGGTGCTGGAACTGGGTGGTAGCGATCCGTTAATCGTACTCGAAGATGCTGATACCGCAAGAGCGGCCAAAGTTGCTTTACAGTCGCGTATGCAGAATGCCGGTCAGTCATGTATTGCTTCAAAGCGGTTTATTGTGGTAGAAAAAATAAAAGATGCCTTTCTTCATGAGTTGTATGAAGGAGTGAAAAGAATACAGCAAGGCAATCAGCTGAATGCTACCACTCAGATGGGCCCCATGGCGCGTCTTGATCTTGCAGAGAAACTGGAGCGGCAGGAACAGGCTTCCGTCAGCATGGGCAGTGAAAGACTGACTGCCGGTACGCGAAATGGCAATAATTATCAGCCGACTATACTCACCAATGTTAAACCTGGCTTTCCCGCTTTTGACGAAGAATTGTTTGGCCCGGTGGCGGCTATCATTCCCGTGAAAGATGAAGAGGCGGCTATTCGGATGGCCAATACCAACCGGTATGGACTCGGTGCTTCCATCTGGACACGTGACCTGCAGCGTGGGGAACACCTCGCAAGGTCAATCAATGCAGGAGCGGTTTTCATCAATGCACTTGTCAGAAGTGATGTGCGGTTGCCATTCGGGGGAATTAAAAAATCAGGGTATGGCAGAGAGCTTTCGACCTATGGCATCAAGGAATTCACTAACATTAAGACGGTGTACATGGAAGAATGACTTTTTGCCGGTGGACATAGAAGCTGTGAGTAGGACTTTAAGTTGTGAAGAGACGTTATTACATCTTGCATTCCGGTTAAAAATTCCGGGTTCGATTCATGATTAAAATCAGTTACAAAGAATAGGGATACCAGTAATTTTGATGTTAGGCAATAAAAGCAATCATTCTTATAAAAAAAATAATCGTTATGGCAGTCATCACCACCAGGAAAGAAGAAACGGGCTACGACATCTTCAAGAAAAAAAGTAAAAGCGATGAAGTTTTTGAACGCAGAAAACAGCTCGTGCCCAATGCGCTGAGCATCTTCACACCTTCCACCATTGCGAATGCTTCGGGGGCCGTCGTTACCGATGTTGACGGCCGCGCGCTGATTGATTTCACGGGCGGAATCGGCGTGCTGAATGCCGGTCATTGTCCGCCTGTTGTGGTGAAAGCCATACAGGAACAGGCAGCAAAATTTATCCATACCTGTTTCGGGGTGGCTGCTTACAATTTATACCTCGATCTCGCGGAGAAGCTTATTGAGCTTTTTCCTCATGGCAATTCCACGAAAGTGTTACTCACTAATTCAGGCGCCGAGAGTGTGGAGAATGCGATAAAAATTGCGCGGCAGGCGACAGGCCGGCCTGCTATAATCTGCTACACGGGAGCGTTTCATGGCAGGACATTAATGGCTACCACGCTTACTTCCAAAGTGAACTATAAAATGGGCTGCGGTCCGTTTGCCCCCGAAGTGTACCGTTTGGAATTTCCTGATTTCTCGCACGAAGCTGACGGCAGGAGCGAAGATGAATTTGCAGCGTATCATCTGAAGAAGCTGGATGAATTCTTCCACTATTATGTTCCTGAAAAAAATGTGGCAGCCATTATCATCGAATGTGTACAGGGCGAAGGTGGTTTCAATGTGGTGCCGGCGAAATACATCCGGGGCCTCCGGAGTGTTTGCGATGCGAATGGCATCATGCTCATTATTGATGAAGTACAAACAGGCTTCGGCCGTACCGGAAAATGGGCTTCCTATCAGCATTTTGGTGTTACGCCAGATATTTCCACGTGGGCAAAATCCATGGGCAGTGGAATGCCCATTGGTGCGGTGATCGCCAAAACTGCGGTGGTTGACAGCATCAATCCCGGAACCATTGGCGGAACCTATATGGGCAACCCGGTCAGTTGTGCCGCCGCTATCGCGACAATTGATTACATGCAGGAGATCAACATCAATGATAAAGCCAGGATGGTGGGTGATATCGTTCGCGAACGTTTCCTCGGATTCCTGAAGAAATTTCCGCAGCATGTTTCCGATGTGCGCGGAATAGGCGCTATGATGGCCTTTGAAATTTCATTCGATGGCGACATCCATCGGCCAGATGGTGACTTCACCAAAAAGTTGTTGCAGCGGTGCCATGAAAAAGGACTGATCATCAT
>JBGAWA010000162.1:0-5980 GCA_044227805.1 Chitinophagales bacterium
CCGCCTGCGGCGGGACCTTCTTCATTTCATATCTTTTGCAAGATCAGAAAGGTTTCAGTTTATACTTCTGGTTGTAGCGGTCATTCAGTTGCTTATGTTTATCGGTCAGGTCCACCTTTCTTCCCTGGATGAACGCATCGGTGATCACACTGCTTTTCATATCCAGGATATCGCCTTCGCTGATGATGATATTGGCATCCTTGCCCACTTCAATACTTCCTGTCTTATCACTCACTCCTAAAATCTTTGCTGCATTCAGTGAAATAGCGGCCAGTGCTTCTTCTTTGGTAAGACCATAGGCGGCAGCGGTGCCTGCATTAAAAGCAAGGTTGCGGCCGCGGGTTTGCGCATCATCATCACTGATCGAGAATAACACGCCGGCCTTTTGTAAAATAGCCGGTGTTTTATACGGCTGATCCACATCATCATCCTCTGCAGTAGGCAGGCTGTGGGGCTGGTTCAATATCACGGACACATTGTTCTGTTTCAGCAGGTCGGCGATCTGCCAGCTATCGCTACCTCCCACGATCACGACATCAAATCCAAACTCTTTGATGAAATCAAACGCCACCAGCATTTGCTTGACAGTATTGGCATGAACATAAAACTTTTGTTTTTTATCGAATAAACCGCGAACCGATTCAAATTTCAGATTGGTTTGTTCATGTGTGGGAACAGCGGTATAAGCTTTGGCTTCACGGAAAAAATTCTTGATCATCTCTACTTTCTCCAGGCCTTCTTTTACGGGATCAGTTTCGGCACCTTGCCCTCGAAAACCGCCACCACCACCGCCAAATCCGCCAAAGCGGGGACGTGGCATCAATGATGGCATATTGAAATGAATGCCTTCATCCGTTTTGTATGATGCATCTTCCCAGTTCCAGGCATCTAATTGTACCACTGTAGAAGAACCACTGAGCAAACCTCCTTGTGGCACTACGTTGGCCAGCAGAATTCCATTGGAACGAAGCGTGTTGATCACTTTGGAATCGGTATTATATGCAACAATAGCACGGACATTAGGATTCATATCCCCGATCTCCTGTACATCAGTAGTAGCCCGGTTAGCGCCTATTTCTACAAGGCCCAGGTTACTGGTCGGCAGGATCAGGCCGGGATAAACATGTTTTCCTTTTGCATCTACTGTTGTTGCACCGGAAGGAACAGGAATATTTTTGCCGACCGCAGATATCTTCCCGTCCACCATGATGATGGTAGCATCTTCGATCACTTCGCCGTTTCCTTTATGAATTGTGGCACCGGTAACGGCAATGGTGGTTGTCTGTTGCGGAGCCGGGTAAACTGTTTCCTGCGCCCTTGCTTTAACCGGAAAATTGATATAAGCTAAAGAGTATCTTTTTCATTGCTGAATTTTTAATCATTAGTAATATCGTCTGTATCAATAGTGAGCAATCCATGACTATGTCCCATGTTCGCTGCAGGTGTGCATGACCTGGTAAGTAGGTTGTGCCGGTATCACAGGTGCACCGCTGCGTTTTTCTCCATTCATCTTTTTGATGAGACGGGTCCTTTCAGCGTCCACCCATTTTTGCATCTCTGCATCTTTTTGCCTGTCGAAATAAACGGTACCGTCAACAATAGTATATAATGACTTTGCATAGATACTCAGCGGGTGATCGCTCCATACCACCACATCACCATCTTTGCCGACTTTCAGGCTTCCGTTTTGTCGTCAACATGCAGCATTTTGGCGGGGTTCAGAGTTACCATCTTCAAACAATCCTCTTCTTTCAAACCACCATATTTTACGCTTTTTGCCGCTTCCTGGTTCAGACGGCGGGCCATCTCTGCATCATCAGAATTGATCGCCACATTCAGCCCCACCCTTTTCATGATGGCGGCATTATAAGGAATGGCATCCTGCACTTCCATTTTATACGCCCACCAGTCGGAGAAAGTGGAAGCATTGGCGCCATGCTCTTTCATCTTATCAGCTACTTTATATCCTTCGAGTATATGAGTGAACGTATTCACTTTGTATCCCATCTGATCGGCCACTTTCATAGCACTGTTGATCTCGCTTTGTATGTACGAGTGACAGGTGATGAACCTTTTTTTGTTCAATATCTCTACCAGTGCATCCAGTTCCAGGTCACGACGTGGCGCTACCGCTACCACCCCTTTTTTATTCTTACTGGCTTCATATTCTTTCCATGCCTTTTCATAATCCTTTGCACGGGTAAATGCATCTACCAGCACCTGCTCCACGCCCATTCTTGTATCGGTACCGGTTATTATTGGAGCTATTACCTATGGCGAAAGGGGAACGTTTTACATTTTCTCCCAATGCGAATTTGATAAAGCCATCGGCGCGCTGAACTTCAATTCATCATCATCCCCACCCCAGCGCAGTTTGATCAGCTGGGTTTGCCCGCCGATCACATTGGCTGATCCATGTAAAATATGGGAAGTGGTAACGCCTCCGCTCAACTGACGGTAAATATTGATATCGTCAGGATTGATATTATCTGCAATACGTACTTCTGATGTTACACTCTGCGCCGCCTTCGTTGATAGAAGCAGCCGCAATATGTGAATGTTCATCAATGATGCCGGGAGTAACATGCTTACCGGTACCATCTATCACCCGCGCAGAAGCATCAGTAAGGTTCTTGCCTACGGCTGCTATCTTGCCATTTTTAATAAGCACATCGGTATTTTGTAAAACACCTTCGGCTTCATTGGTCCATACCGTTGCGTTCTTAATAAGGATTGTTTCCTGTTTCGGAGCCTGTCCTTCTTCCCATCCAAATGGTTCAAAGGGATAAGTGACCTTGCCAATAACAGGTGCATCTTTCTTTTTTACGGAATCAGGTTTTACTTCGGCTGCTTTTTCAAATACGGCTGTCCATGTAAATGAATTGCCCAGTGAATCAGTACCTGTTCCGTTCCATTCTTTACCACTGCTGACACCGCTCAGGCGTGTTGCACTGGCCGGTAAGGCAGCATCCGCTGCAACACCTCTTCCAAATCCGCCGCCACCGGCAGGTCTTGCTCCGCCTTCACCACCACCCTGCGGTCTTTGCCTGCGTGCCATGGGTGCATAACTGAGTTTTACCATTTTGCCGTCAAAACTCAGTTTTGCATTCAGCGTGTCTTTTCCAAACATGGTCAGGGAACTGCTGCTCTTTACGTCGAGTGTATAATTCTCCGTACCTGTTGGTGCATTTACTTTAAGATGATAGGTACCGGCAATATTTACAGCTGCTTCATCTTTTATCACATATTTCATACCCTGCACCCAGTTCTGGTAAATAGTTGTCTTTTCATTGAACGGCGAGCCTGAAGTAATAAGAAAATTAGCCCATTTACCGGTTTCAATGCTTCCTACCTGGTTATATACTCCCAGAATAGTAGCAGGAGTTTTTGTCAGTGCATCAAATGCTTTGGCCTCGCTCAATCCGTAATCGATCGCTTTACGGAGATTGGTCCAGAATTGACTGACATTGCGCAGATCAGAAGTGGTCAGGCAAAAGGGGATACCGGCTTTTTCAAATGCTGCTGCATTAGTAGGTGCCAGTTCCCAGTGTTTCATATCATTGAGTGAAACAAACCGTGCTTCGTTAGGGTCTTCCACATCCTGCGCCTGCGGATAATTAAGCGGCAAAATGAATGTGGCATTGGTCGCTTTCATTTCTTTGATACGCTGGTACTCGTTCTGCCCGGCTTTGATGATGTATTGCACACCAAATTCATCCCCTATCCGGTCGGCACGCAGGTCATTCCATTTATCATTGGCTTCAAATATCTGTGGCAAACCTTGTACATCATTCCACGATTGCAATGTAAGGTTCAATCCTTCGCCTGCAGGTTTGGTCTTATACCATTGCGCATCCAGGTAAGATTGCCGGAGCAAAGCGATCATCCCCATCATGGAGCTGGGATAGCTTTGTCTGGAGGATCTTTACTGAATGAATAATGAGCTGATGCTTTCTCTTTGATGATTACCATGTTCTCCTTTTCATAAGCCAGCGATACTACAGCGCCGGTACCCCTTGCTTTATACCATCCCGAACATGCGATAATACCGTACCGAAACCTGCTTCACGCAACGGTTTGGCCTTGGCATCATCAGCCGTAAACACTTTGTATGCATCAGCGTCGCTTTTGATGGCCTGGTTCCAGCCATAAGCGCCTTTGGTTCCTGACTCAGTTGTGGCTGCTGGCCAGATTGAATCCGCCGCCGCCAAAACCACCCGGTCCGCCTGTTGTTTGCTGCGCAGGCATGCCATAGTCGGCGTAGATGTCAATGAAGGAGGGGTAAATGAACTTGCCGCTGCAATCAATGGTCACAGCATCTTTGGGTATCGCCACTCCTGTACCCACCGCTATGATCCTTCCTTTTCGGATGACCATGGTTGCATTGTTCAATGTGGTTTGCCCATCTTTGATAATGGTGGCATTCGTGAAAGCATAGCATCCTTCCCTGGTATCGGCCACGCCATTTTCCAGGAAAGGTGGGTTGAGCAAATACCACAACTGCTGACAGCAGCAAAGGAATCATCAACCCAAGTCTTTGTAAACAGGATGTCTTTCTCATTTGCAGTTAAATTTTAAAATAATTGAGATGAACGGAACGAATCCATCAGAGGTAAGGAGTTCGAATTTAGGGTAGTGGAATGAAAACGGATGACCGTTGATAAAGTTATGAGGCCGGATGCCTGAGGTCAGAGGCCGGAACCAATCGTTTCAGGCAGTATATCCACTTTCTTTTAAAACACCTGATAAACCCTTACAACTCATAACTCCTGACTCCGGATAAGACGCTGCTGATATTTAATTACCTTTGGCACAAATAAAATTTTTTATATGGCCGCCGGTTCGCTGACGATGCTTCCCGATTTTTCCATATCTCCCCGTATTGACCAGGTGGGTGTGGAAGAAAGAGCTTCCCGTTTTACCAAGCGCAGTATTACAAAAGAATCTAAGATGAACGGGCTTCTGCTGGTGCTGAATATGATAGACCTCACCACGCTGGAAGGAAAAGACACCGACGGTAAAGTGAAACAGCTTTGTTATAAAGCCATGCATCCGCATGATGCGGTACCGGGCTTACCCACTGTTGCCGCTCTTTGCGTTTATCCTTCCATGGTAAAAGTGGCGAAGAAAGCATTGGGTGATTCCGGTATAAAAGTAGCGTCAGTAGCTACTGCTTTCCCCAGCGGCCAGGCACCCAAGAGATGTCAAGATCAGGGATACGAAATATGCAGTGAACGAAGGCGCTGATGAAATTGATATGGTGATCAGCCGGGGAAAGTTCCATGCGGGAGAATACAATTTTGTTTTTGATGAAATTGCGGCGATCAAAGAAGCCTGTGGTGATGCCAGGCTAAAAGTGATCCTGGAAACAGGTGAGCTGGGAACGATGGATAAAGTGCGCAGGGCGAGTGATATTGCGATGCATGCCGGCGCTGACTTCATCAAAACATCTACCGGCAAATACAGCCGGCCGCCACCATACCGGTGACACTGGTGATGCTCGAAGCGATCCGTGATTTTTATTATAAGACCGGGAAGATGATCGGGATGAAACCCGCCGGTGGGATATCAAGTCAAAAGATTAGCCTTACTACCTGGTGATGGTAAAAAGTGCTCGGGGAAGACTGGCTGAACAATGAATGGTTTCCGTTTGGCACCAGCGGTTGTAGCGAATGATGTATTAATGCAAATCGTAGAAGAAAGACGGGTGTGTACCAGGCAACCAGACTATTTTTCGGTTGACTAAAAAATCATGAACCGGGATTTTGATGGATTTTACGGATCATGAAGAAACAGACAATCCTATAAATCAACTAATCTGCCAAATCGTGGTTCAGACAATTGTTGAACAAAGAACAGAACCCTGAACGGAGCGTCATAGCGGAAGGTCATCCGTGTTGCTGTCGCTGGTTATATAAAAAACAAATTATGCCAGTCGCAAAAAGAAAACACTCAAAAAAACAACACGATCAAATTAAAT
>JBGAWA010000163.1:0-4249 GCA_044227805.1 Chitinophagales bacterium
CGAATAGGCGGTTACCATCAGATCACCGAGATAGGCCGAATCCTTGATGTCGCGCGTAATCGGATGTACCGCTTTTACAAACCTCTCCATCTCTTCAATCGCATTTGAAATCAGCACAGCCTGGAAGTTATCGCCATATCCCAGCCCATGACAGATGCCGGCCGCCAGCGCATAAATATTTTTCAGCACGGCACCATATTCAGTTCCGTAGATGTCATCCGAGGGCGTGCAGCGTACATAACTGCACCGAAGCAAATCGCAGACGAGCGCGGCATAGTCACTTCGCTGACCAGCCAGCGTGAGATAACTCAGCTTTTCCAAGGCCACCTCTTCTGCATGACACGGCCCACTGATGATGACTGAATTTTCGAGCGGTACTTCAAAATAGCGGTGCATGAAATCCGCGATGAGCAGGTTGTCGCCCGGTATCATGCCTTTGATGGCAGATACCACTAACTTATCTTTAAAATTTTGAGGAGTAAGAGTATGTAAAGCCTGTTTTAAAAATGCAGCCGGTACTGCTAAAAAAACAACATCCGCTGCGGCAAGTGTCATTTTCAGATCGGTGGAAGGAAGAATATAAGCCGGATCAAAATCCACTGAACTCAGGTAGTTCGGATTATTATGGCGGGTACGCAGGTTCTCCACCGAAGCCGCATCGCGCAGCCACCAATGCACTACATGATCATTTTCATTCAGCACCTTAGTAAGTGCGGTGGCCCAACTTCCACCACCTATCATACTAATTTTCCCGGTAGTCATAGTGGAAGATACATTGAAATGAAAGTAAAATCAATCAACGCCAGCGAGCCTTCGATTTGCTTAGAACCATAAAATGTAATGCTCAGTCTCAGCGCAGCGGGACCCTTTACGTGGAAGTACAGTCAGTATTATTTCGATTCAGTGCTGAAAAGCTTTTCCTTTTCTACCACTTTCACCTCATCACCATTTTTCAATAACCTGGAGATAGCACTGAAGGGGCCGGTGACAACCATTTCATCACCTTTCAACCCCGATTTGATTTCAATGAATTCATCATCCTGGATACCGGTTTTAACAGCTACCGTTTTGGCAATGCCATCCTTCACCACAAACACCACTTCCAGCGGTTTGCCGGACTCCTTTTTTGCCTCCTTGTTACCGTCGGCTTTTGCCGCTGCTCCGGCGGCAGTTGCATTTTTTGCGCTCAGCGTGTCGGCGGCATCCCTTGTGGTTACAGACTGAATGGGAATTGCTAACACATTCGTTACCTTATTGGTCATGATGGCTACCGAAGCTGACATGCCCGGCAAAAAAGGAAATTTTTTTCCTTCACTACCAATCAGCTCTTTGTAAGAATCTTTCAGCAGCAAAATCTTTACTTCAAAATTTGTTACCTGCTCCGACTGCCCGGTGAGTGTGCTCTTGGCCGAGTTGGCGATCTGCTTGACCACTCCTTTGAATTTCTTATCAGGATAAGCGTCGAGCTCAATCTCCGAGGTGTCGCCTAACTGCACGCGCAACACATCATTCTCACTCACATCCACCCTCGCTTCAATGGCATTGAGATCGGAAATGTGCATCATGTCAGTACCTTCCATCTGTGTCGTACCGAGCACCCGTTCTCCCTTTTCGATGTTCAATTGTGAAACAATGCCGGTGATCGGCGCATAGATGGTAGTCTTCCGCAAATCTTCAGTGGCTTCCTTCACACTGGCCTCTGCACTTTGCACATTATAGTCCGCTGCCTTAACCGTCATCAACGCGCCGTCATAATTGGCTTTCGCCGCTTTATAAGCAGCATCAATATTTTCAAAATCGGCATCAGAAATAACTTTTTGATTATGCAGCTCTTTGTTCCGGTTATAATTTTTCTCTGCACGCTCCAGTTCCGCGGTCACCTGTATCAGTGCTGACTGCGACTGCAATGAATTTGATTTCGCCGTATTCAACGCCGCAACGGAACGGTCGAGAATGGCCTGGTAGATATCGGGCTTGATTTTCGCCAGCACCATACCTGCCTGCACGGAATCTCCTTCCTTAATATACAGTTGTGTCACTTCGCCGGATACATCCGGGCTCAGCTTCACATCCAATTCAGGATATATTTTCCCGCTGGCGGAAACTCTTTCCACAATTTCTTTATGAGAGACGGCTTCCACACTGACTTCCGTTTCTTTGCCGCCTCCTATCCATCCCTGCTTTTTACCCACGAGTAAAACGATCAGTAGTATAACTACGATGCCAACTAAAATAAAGAGTAACCTGTTTTTCTTGAACATGCTTATTGCAGTGTTAATGGTTTTCCCTGGTAAAGATCCAGCACTTTCAACTTAAAGATATACTTGAATTTTGCCTGAAGGAGTGATGATTGTGCCTTGGTGAGATTGCTTTTCGCAGTGGTATAATCGAGTGATGTAATAGCACCAAGATTAAACTTCTTCTGTGCATCGTCAAATGATTTCTCCAGTGCCGTTACACTCTTGAGTGCTGCGGAATAGCTGTTCTTCGCTGCCACCGCATCCTGGTAAGCCGTCTGAACATCCTTTTCCAGCTGTTGCTTCGCCGATTGCAGGGCATATTCAGCATTCTGTACATTGATTTTTGAACGACTGATATTGGTGCGTGTATTCCAGTTATTAAATATTGGAATATCAAGACTGAACCCGAAGGCTTGTCCGAAGTTGTCTTTAAGCTGGGTGGTGTAGGCGGCATCTTTAAAAACCGGTACGATATCAAACTGTGGTGCCAATACAGGCTCACCGCTGCTTTGCACATATCCGATCTGGTAGGGCGCACCGGTTACAGTATCAATAGAACCGATGCGTTGGTAGGCATCAGAATAATTGGTGGACAAGCTGCCAAAGAACGACAAGGACGGATATTGCGCGCCCTTTGCGACAGCCAGTCCACGCTGATAGCTGAACAGGTTGTACTCCGCATTTTTAATGACCGGTTGCAACTGCACCGCTGTGCGGTAAATACTGTCGGACGTGATGTTCAGATCGCGTAATAATTCAGCGCTCATGCTGATATCCGGAACCGACACCTCCACAGGCTGCATCAGGTTCATCAGTTGTGCGAGATTAAGTTTGGCAATGTCCAAAGCATTCTGGGCGGTAACCCTGGCGAACTCATCGTTTGCTACCTGTGCTTCCAGGTCATAGAGTGATCCTTGCGGCAAGGTGCCGGCTTCCACCAATAACTTCGTTCGGTCCATTTGCGCCCGCGACAATTTCAACTGCTCTTCCGCATTCAGAAGATTTTCTTTTCCGTAAACAATCTCCAGGAAGCCGCCTGTTACATACAACAGGATCGTTTGCTCCGTATTGGCGGTGGCTGCTTCACTGGCCAGCAAACTGAATTCATTTTGCTTGATGGAGTTGAGCCTTTGCAATCCGTTAAACAGCGGATAACCGAGGGAAAGCTGAATAGTGTTGGTTTGTGTATTCTGATTCACAAACAGGTTGGTAGTTGGATCGATCGTTCGTCCGAAATTGAAATAATATCCTGTGCTGGCATTCACATTTGGCAGCAGGTCCAGCTTTGATTGTGTAAGCGTATATTCAGAAAGCTGTGCATTCAGTTGCGCCTGCTTCAATGAAATATTGTTGGCGGTTGCATAGGCGGCACATTCTTCCAGTGTCCATACCTGTTGTGCGCAAACAGTTTGCAGGGAAGTAACGCTGATCCACAAGACAAAAAAAAGACGCCTCAAAATATTCTCTATTTTTAGTGCGGCCAAAGATAAAAAAAAATGCATGTGGTCAGTCATCCTGGCTATCCGTTGCTCATCAAAGCCAACCCGGACCATACGGTGGAGATAAACGCAGCCGGAGAAGTATCATTATCGGTCGGTCTAACATTTTAATCATTTCTATTCTTTCATGTCATTCCCCCACGAATACTATATGAGCCTGGCGCTTCAAGAAGCCCGGAAAGCGCTTATGGAAGAAGAGGTGCCGGTTGGCGCGGTGATCATCAGTCACGGACAGGTGATAGGCAAAGGCTACAACCAGGTGGAAAGGCTGAAAGACGTGACGGCTCATGCTGAAATGATTGCTATTACGGCAGCGGCTAATTTTTTCAACAGCAAATACCTGAAAAGCTGTACACTTTATGTGACATTGGAACCCTGCATGATGTGTGCCGCCGCTATCGGATGGGCACAGGTGGAAAAACTGGTGATTGGGGCCTTAGATCCCAAAAAAGGCTACACGTTATTTGCGCCATCCCCCCTTCATCCGAAAACCACGGTTGAAACAGGTAT
>JBGAWA010000035.1:0-36399 GCA_044227805.1 Chitinophagales bacterium
CGGAGTCGGGATTGTTTGACCAATGCCGGTAATGGAAGATGCCACCGGTAAGATCAGGATTTGCGTATTGCCCGGAACCGGCGCGCTTGACAAGCCAAAACTGCTGACTATGCCGGTGCATTTCACCTTGTTACCCACCTGGAAATTATCAATAAACTGCACATCATTATTGAGCGTGTTCAGGTTTGATAGTCCGATCGCAGCTGCATCAATCAATACATGAACACCATTGAACGATCCGCCAGCGGCATCCTGCAGCCATGTACCAACACGGCTGCCAGTTGTACTTAATCCATAGTCGCAGGGGTCAAAGGTTACAATGCCTTCTACCTGCACGGTATCCTTGTAATAAATGGACGTATCAATGCCGGCTGCAAGGCTCGGCGCATCAATATATTGAAGGTCGTGTATACTGACTAATGGATATTGTGCCTGTGAGTATTGAAAGCACAATATGGAAATCGCGGCAAGAAGTAATAATTTCTTCATGGTTGTTTGAATTTTTAGATGTTTACTACGATGTTTATTATTGAATTAAATTATTGCTCAAATTACGCTATAATGGATATTACATCCTCTTTTTCAGGATCATTTAATAACCACAAATTGTCCTTCCTGCACCATATTACTGTTTAGATCCTTCACAGAAAACAGGTAAATGCCCTGTGTAATACTTTGCTTGCTTGCGGATAGAAGATCCCAGGCATGTTCACCACCAGGGAGTATCCGTTCGCTACTGTTACCGGCATAATTATCAAACCAACGGATATCTGAACCATTGTAATCTGCCGCATCATGTTCCAGTATCGCCACTATATCACCTGCCAATGTGTAAATCCTGATTTCACTTTTTTGCGGGAGGTTATAAAAGTAGATTTTTTTTGTTTCTGAAGTGGGACCATCCCACGCTGCCGAAACTTTGTAAGGATTAGGATACACTCCAACCTTTGTGGATTGTTGCTTATCCGTTATATTATTTACACCGGTACCTGACCATACCCTGAAGGTATTTTCCACAAATGATGATTCGAGAGAACCCAATTCCAGCGCGGGATCCCCTTCATCAAAAGCCGTGATGATGAACACATATTGCCAGCCGTTTAACAGGTTGTTCAACGCAAATTTATATTGATAGGCAGTTGTATCATTGTCAAAGTAAACAGGTGAAGCCAACCTGACCGCTTCAAATCCATTGTTGTAACCAATAGCATTCCCCTCCTTGTCCCATTGAGCAATCTGGTTGGTTGTACTCACTTGCTGCACATCATCGCCAGCATTGGAACGGTATATCCGATAGCCTTCAAAATCCTGTTTCCTGGATATAGGATCCACAGACTTTTCAGCGCTATTATCCCAGTAAATAGTTACACTATTGGAAGATGGGACCATCTTCACTTTGGGAGTGGCAGGAGGCTCGGGCAATATGTACCTGTCCAATACACCATTGGCTATCAGGTCTTCACCAGCATCCAGTTTACCATTCTCATTGGCATCTTCACCCAGGTAAGTCCTTTTTGCCCAGTCGAGGTGGTCAAACAATTCACTGCGCGCATATTCAGTATCCTTTTCAGGGTCTGATATGCCTCCGGTTTCCAATTGCCTGGCGCAAACCATGCCGACCACATAGGAAAAAGATTCTCCGGGCACAACTTCTAATAATGGGCCAGCGGAAAGCAATTGCACCCTGTTGGATGGATTCTGTAAAAATGTGACGGTAGTGGGATCATTAAAATCAAGGCCTTTTTTCAGTTTATCATACCGTTGAATATCATCAATTGGAGCACCATACTGGGAACCATCAAAAGACTTGAAATTCCAAAAATTTCCATTTACTTGAGGCAATGGGAAACCTGCAGCGGTTACTGTTGCCGCATTATTCGGATGAATAAACTGATCACGCCATTCAATGCCAAGAAACTGGCTGGCACCGTAAGAATTAGTATAGCCCGGATCTCCGTTTACATCGAAGGCATAGATAGCGGAAAGTGAATCAATAAAGCCACCTCCTCCCTTGTTAAAAAAAGCTGAACCATTATCAGTGGCCACATTCACGTTTCTAATCACCAGGTCAGTCCATGTACCGAGCCAAACGGAATCCCACGTATTGGAAGAATGATTGGTGATTGTATAATTAAGAATGACAAAATAATCCGCATAAGAATAATTGTATGCATAACATTCCAGGTGCACATCAGCACCTAACGGGAAGGCATGATCTGCGATTGGAATGGTGGTGCCGGGAACAATAATGTTCGCATCGGTAAAATCAATCAGCATATCCTGGTGCGATACGGCATTAACCGAGAAGAAATCGCTGTAAGCAAGTGTAGATCGTTGCTGAATAAGATTACCGATGGCCGCAGTGAATTCAAAGCCCGAAGCACCTGTCGTATAACCACTCGGCGCATCAATTGCCGCTGTTGAAACCGCAGTTTGTCCGTTAACCAAAGCACCCATCCAAAGTCCCCCTTCAAATAAATGCTCAATGCCGGAATTAATCGGATATTCCATCGACGGCTGCCCCTGAGGATCATTCACTACATCAGGGCGCCCGATGGTTCCTGCATTGGTGACTGAAAAACCCATGTTTCCGATTGAAATGGTCTGGCGATCAAAGGAAGCCTGCGCTTTTGCAGACTGGCTGAAAAGAGCTATTGGTAAAACATATGGGAGAAGCCATTTCATATGGTGGCGAAGGTAGAAAAATCTGTGCGCGGGATTCTTTCAAAATTGCCATTCTGTGTTAAAAAACAGTGATTCCTTACCATGGCTGGAGGAGATAGTTTTTTGCTTCCGGTCCCAAATTAAAAATCAAATCAATGATACTTAATCCGGTGATAAAGCCATGCCTGTGTTGAAAAACCTGGTGATAGGGCAAAAGACTTTCAACGTCCTTTGTTTGAACAGTTCCTGCTAAAGAATTGCCATGCTGGTTCGCTTGCTTGTCTTCGACTAATTTAATTGTAATATCTATATTCAAAATCCGTAAGCAAGTTTGCAGCAATTGTAAATTCAACTCAACTAAAAACTGCGTCTTGCTTTCATAAAATCGCCTGAAATGATCTTCATAATATGAAAAAAAAGTACTCTTGTTATAAGCTGAACAGATACTGTTCCAGTGAACCTGCTGCCATCTTTCTTCATAACAAATTTCAACATCACTGATCCGCCTTTTAACACCCCGCCCTCCCACCAATGGAATAGAAAGCATTTGTTTTCCATTGGCACCGGCTATATAGCACCTGTTCAGCAGAGTGGATTTACGGAAGGGGCTGTTGCTATCAATTTGTAAGATGGCTTTACCATTGCAATCAAAAAACCACGTAAGGGGAGGTAAATAATAAAGATCCTTCATCATCACTGTCGCACCATGACCGGAATTCATAAGTCAAATGAATAAGTACGTCGAAGAAAGCAAATCTTTAGCTGATAAAAGCGTATTTTTAATAACTCAATAAAGTTACCATGAAACGGATTCTCTACGCTGTGTTTTGTACACTGCTCGTCTCTTGTTTGGGTGCAGCTCCCGCCCAAAGCCAGCACCTTCGCGCTTCCATGCAAAACAGTGGTTTCCTGTCGCTGCAAACTGATACTCCATATGCAGAAACGTATGTTTCCATTCCCGGCAAATCACTGCAGTATAAGAAAAACAACCATGGTAAGTATGAAGGAGCTGTTGAAATCACCTTGCTCTATCTCCGCGACACTAATCTTGCAGCTGCCTATGATAAGTATATCCTCCACAGCCCCGAACTGGTGGATACCGCCAGCATAAGCTTCAACCTGCTGGACCTTCGCAGGGTTGCACTGCCTGATGGTGTTTACGATGTTAAGATGGAGGTTAAGGATGTCAACCGGCAGGATAATGCTTTACACCTATCACAAGCCATCAATTTGCATTTCCGGCGTGATTCCATTGACTTCTCCAATATTGAACTGGTAGACAGTTATGCACCTACAACCACCAAAAATACCTTCTCCAAGAACGGCTACGATATTAAGCCTTACGTGCTGAATTATTATCCAACCTCTGTCAACAAAGTTTCTTTCTATAATGAAATCTATCATCTTGATAAGGTAGTGAATGGCGAAGACGTGATTATTACTTATTCCATCAAACACCTTCAAACTGACCAGGTAGCCGGCGAACTTTACCGTTTCACAAAACAAAAAGCGGCAGGCGTAAATGTTGTTTTCTCCGAATTTGATATTACGGATCTGCCAAGTGGAAATTATGTCTTGCAGATCCAGGTAAGGAGCAGGAAAAATACATTGCTCGGTGAGCAAAGCGTGTACTTTCAACGGTCCAACAAGAATGCCGTCAGTGAATTGAATAATATCAGTTTGATCGATGTCAACCAGACTTTCGTTGCGCGGATAGATCCTGACTCACTCGATTTCTATATAAGTTCACTTTATCCGGTTGCAGAAATGTATGAGCGCGAATACATCGGTGCTATCGTCAAAAAAAACGATCGCCACCTGATGCAGCAGTACTTTTATAACTTCTGGCAGAAAAGAAATGCCGCCGATCCTGAGAAAGAATGGTCCGCTTACCGTGCCATGGTCGCCTATACGGAAGACCAATACAAAACAGCGATCAGCCATGGTTTTGAAACTGATCGCGGAAGAGTCTTTTTGCAATATGGCGCACCTAATCATATTGAAGGCTCCGACCGTGAGCCTGGCGCCTATCCTTATGAAATTTGGCAGTATTATAAATTACTGAACAATCAGTCAAATATTCATTTTGTATTCTGCAATTCCGATCTCGTAACCAATGATTACGATCTCATTCATTCCGACGCGCTGGGCGAGCTGAATGATCCACGCTGGCGATTTAAAGTGTATGGTACTTTCAAAGACAGCAATGGCTACCGCAATCTTGATACGCAGGGATTTCGTGATACATGGGGCAGTCAGGTGGAAGAAAATTATAACCGGTAAATATTGACACATTGTAACGAAAAAACTTTAGCGGTTGCTATAGCCCTTTCCAACTGCTGCTATCGCAGATCAGCCCGCACCAGTTAGTTTAACCCGGATTTTTCAGTGGAAAAATCCCGCTTCGCTGCGACTTAGAACTGCTAGAACTGCTAAGGGTTTGCTCAATTTGTCAAGAAAAGAAAATGTTTCACAAACCCTAAGCAGTTCTACGTCGGGGTTAAACCCGTTGCCGCTTTGAACTGCAAAATGTGGGTTTAATTGAAAATGCCGGGATATTTTTCCATTTGCCCATAATGCTCAAGATGGTTGGTTCAAGATCTACCCCTGCAAAATGGATGCACAGCTTGCATGCGCATTGAACAGCTACAACTTTCTTTCACAACTAATACCTTTGCGCCAATTCAAATTTAATAATGGGCAACTGGTCGAAGACTGCCATCGTCATATTATGCTGGAACGGACGCAAGTTTTTAGAGACGTTTATTCCTTCACTGCTGCAATTTCAATCAGCCGACTCTGACATTGTTGTAGCGGATAATGCCTCCACAGATGATTCAGTTTCCTTTCTGCAAAAAAATTTCCCCACGGTCAGGGTTATTACACTTGATAAAAACTACGGCTTTGCAGAAGGATACAACCAGGCCATTCGCAAAATTGATTCGGAATATATCGTATTGATGAACCAGGATGTGGCAGTGAGCAGCAACTGGCTGCCGCCACTGCTCGCGTTGATGGATACAGATCCATCCATCGGCGCTGTTCATCCGCGCATACACGCACATCTTCAACCCCAACAATTTGAGTATGCAGGCGCTGCTGGTGGATGGATTGATAAATACGGATATACATTTTGCCGTGGTCGCGTATTTGACGTTACGGAAGAAGATCATAATCAGTATGGGCAAGACGCAGAAGTATTCTGGGCTTCAGGTGCGTGTATGCTTGTCCGCAAAAAAGTGTATGAATCGCTGGGCGGACTCGATGGCAGTTTCTTCGCCCACATGGAAGAGATCGATTTTTGCTGGAGGCTGAAAAATGCGGGTTACAAAGTGATAGCTCCGCACCAGTTTATTAACCCGGATTTTTCAGTGGAAATCCCGCTTCGCTGCGACTAAGAACTGCTAAGGGTTTGCTCAATTTGTCAAGAAAAAGAAAATGTTTCACAAACCCTAAGCAGTTCTACGTCGGGGTTAAACCCGTTGTTGCTGAACCAAGACAACCGACAAATTTAGGAACAGTGAATTGGAGTAACAATTTTATCTATGAGCATCAAATTCAGCGGAGGCGGACACAGAAAGCAGGGGGGTCAGCTTGAGTTGAACAGATCGGGAGTAAGACGGGTTGATGATTTCCTGTTTTTTTTCTGGTTGAATAATCCCAATAGTCTTTTAAGGTCGATGCAATTCTCGAACAGTTGAATTCGGACAACTGCCACCAGATTGCTGAAGGCAATTTTGGATTGATTTCGCAGGTGAACAACCTGTAGGAGCAGCAAACCGATGAGTGCGCACCAGGATTTGAATTTCGATGGCATTTTGATTACCCTGGAGGGGAAAATTTTGTTTGAGCTTTTTTGAAGAACAGTTCAATCTGCCATCGGTAGCGATAGATGTCAGCAATGGTCTTGGCGTCCAGATCAAAGTTATTGGTGATAAACTCATAGCACTTGTTTTGGGAGGTATCCCACTGTGCAATACGCCGCATGCGTAAGGGTTGTTGGACATTATTTTGATCGAGGTAAGATTGTTCGATGATTTCATCTTTCAATACCTGGTCCGGGTTTGCGGATCATTTTCTTCAATTGTGTCGGGTAATGAAAAGACCGTCTATAATAGTTTCAAAGGTGACAAATTGTGGTGGCCTTAACAAATTTAAGAAACTGTTTAGCAGTTCTATTGTGGTGGCGGCGTCGTGGGTTAAGGACGACCTGAAGTTTTTAAAATGGTGAACAAGGAAAACACGGTAGCATCCGCTTTGAACTGCCTGGTGAACCTTGGACAGATGTGGGTTTAATTGAAAATGCCGGGATATTTTTCCATTTGCCCATAATGCTCAAGATGGTTGGTTCAAGATCTACCCCTGCAAAATGGATGCACAGCTTGCATGCGCATTGAACAGCCCATAACAACTTTCTTTCACAACTAATACCTTTGCGCCAATTCAAATTTAATAATGGGCAACTGGTCGAAGACTGCCATCGTCATATTATGCTGGAACGGACGCAAGTTTTTAGAGACGTTTATTCCTTCACTGCTGCAATTTCAATCAGCCGACTCTGACATTGTTGTAGCGGATAATGCCTCCACAGATGATTCAGTTTCCCTTTCTGCAAAAAAAATTCCCCACGGTCAGGGTTATTACACTTGATAAAACTACGGCTTTGCAGAAGGATACAACCAGGCCATTCGCAAAATTGATTCGGAATATATCGTATTGATGAACCAGGATGTGGCAGTGAGCAGCAACTGGCTGCCGCCACTGCTCGCGTTGATGGATACAGATCCATCCATCGGCGCTGTTCATCCGCGCATACACGCACATCTTCAACCCCAACAATTTGAGTATGCAGGCGCTGCTGGTGGATGGATTGATAAATACGGATATACATTTTGCCGTGGTCGCGTATTTGACGTTACGGAAGAAGATCATAATCAGTATGGGCAAGACGCAGAAGTATTCTGGGCTTCAGGTGCGTGTATGCTTGTCCGCAAAAAAGTGTATGAATCGCTGGGCGGACTCGATGGCAGTTTCTTCGCCCACATGGAAGAGATCGATTTTTGCTGGAGGCTGAAAAATGCGGGTTACAAAGTGATGTACTGCGCCGGAGCAGTAGTGTTTCACCTTGGAGGAGGCAGCTTACCAAAAAGTGATCCGTTCAAGACTTATTTGAATTTCCGGAATAACCTCGTGATGATCGCCAAAAATCTTCCGGAGAAAAGAAAACGTATCCTGCTAACCAGGATTTTGTCGGACCAGTTAGCGGCCTTGCGTTTCCTGTTTACATGGCAAGCCGGCGATTTTATGGCTGTTCAGAAGGCGCACTGGTATTTCATTACCCATTGGCACCACATCAGCAGGCACAGAACAAACACCCCACTCCATTTTTTAAAAATGACCGGCGTTTACAACGGATCTGTTGTTTGGGATTATTTTGTGAGAAAGAAAAAAACATTCACGGAAGTTGTGCCACAAGAGCACTCCACCTGATTTATTCCACCAGGTATTTAATTGCCATTTCATAGCCTTTTAATCCGAAACCAGCAATCAATCCCTTGCATTTGCCCGACAGCATTGATTTTTGCCGGTATTCTTCCCTTGCATACGGGTTCGAAATATGCACTTCTATTACAGGCGATTTGATGGCGCCAATAGCATCACCGATGGCAACGGATGTATGCGTATATCCTCCTGCATTAAGGATAATGCCACTATTGGAAAATCCAGTTTCGTGTAATTTATTAATGATATCGCCCTCTACATTACTTTGATAATACGTGATGGAATGCTGCGGATACTTTTGCTGGAGCTCCGTCAAATAATCTTCAAAGGATCTGTCACCATATATTTCAGGTTCACGCTTTCCAAGTAAGTTGAGATTAGGCCCGTTAATAATCAGAATATCCATGGTGGAAAGAGTTATGAATTGAAGGATGCTTGGAATTGGAATTTTGTAAAGATAGAATTTATGAAACGGGTTTGGGAAATTGCCCGTTTGAATTTGGCAAAGGATACCGCTAACTTTGAACATGCATCCTGCAGTTTAAAGCAGCTGCTTATTATTTTTCAGGGTGAAGCATGACAGTACCTAAGCCATGATGCATCCGGAGCAGGCATCTCCTGCCCGGTAAGCGATTGTAAACAGGTGTAAACAGTAATCAGCAAGGATGGATTGGCAGACACTTATAAGGGGTTTCAAGGCTTACCTGCAACTGGAGCGATCGCTTGCTGCTAATTCGGTAGAAGCCTACATCCATGATGTAATGTTGCTTCGGCAATTCTTTGACCTGCAGCAAAAAAACTTGTTCCCTGAGCAAGTACAGTTCGAACATTTGCAGCAATTTGTTCTTTTCATTAATGAACTCGGCCTGGGTGATCAGTCGCAGGCTCGTATTATTTCCGGTGTCAGGGCCTTTTATAAATACCTCATGATGGAAGACCTTGTTACCAATGATCCTACACTCTTGCTGGAAGGACCAAAATTAAAACGAAAGCTGCCTGAAGTGCTTCACCTGGAGGAAATCAATCGTATGCTGGCTGTTATTGATCATAGCAAAGCAGACGGCCTGCGTAACCGAGCTATACTCGAAACACTCTATGGCTGCGGACTGCGTGTAACTGAAATGGTGGAACTCAAAGTCTCGAATCTATATTTTGATGTGGGTTTCATAAAAGTAATAGGCAAAGGAAATAAAGAACGGCTGGTTCCGATAGGTGAAGAGGCAATCAGACATATCAATTATTATCGTGAAGGAGTTCGAAGCCATCTATCCATTAAATATGGATTCGAAGATTATGTCTTTCTGAATCGGAGCGGGAAGAAACTTTCCCGCATTTATGTTTTTATGCTAATCAAAGCGCTGGCGGAAAAAGCAGGGTTGAAAAAATCAATTAGTCCTCACACCTTCCGTCATTCCTTCGCTACGCACCTTATTGAAGGTGGCGCAGATCTTCGGGCCGTGCAGGAAATGCTTGGCCATCAGTCAATAACCACTACGGAAATTTACACCCATCTCGACAGGGATTATCTGCGGCAGACACTGCAACAATTTCATCCCCGTTACAAATAAAATCCAACCTGAGAAGTAATCGGAAAAAAGCACTTCGACTTTTCGGTTACGGAACCATGTTTTCGGGCCTGGAATGGGCAACTGTACATTAATAATAACACAGAACTGCTACTGGATAAGTATTTCACACTATAGTGTGCAAAGAAAAAGCCCCAAAAAAGTCACGAAGTGATCAAATTTGGGGCATTAAAACTTGCACAACAAATGTATAAAAATCTTTTATTTCAGTTAGGCCCTACTGTATTAGAGAATCGGTTTTGGGCCACCGATGTAGGCAAGATCCACCGTGCCATACCTTGGGATCAGTTGTGTTTACTTGTGCCTGCACCGGCCAGTTCGGTAAGCGGGCTGGGACGCAAGCCATGGATGGATGTGAAAGGAGGAATCGGGTTACAGTTTTTGAAACACTATCTGCAACTCAGTGATGCCAAGCTGATCGAACGGATCAACACCGATTGGTCGCTACAATATTTTTGTGGCATACAGCTTAAGCCAGGTCAGGCGATCACCGATAAAGATCTGCCAAGCCATTGGAGAACCTATCTTGGTAAATACTTAGACATCGACAAATGGCAGCAGGCGTTTGCCAGCAGGTGGAAAGTGCATATGCAACAGACCCAGTCTTCGATGCAGGATGCGACCTGTTATGAAAGCCGCATCGCATATCCGACGGATGTAAAGTTGTTGTGGCAGTCCTGCAACACAGTGCATGTGCTGATCGGGCAGATTCGTCACCGGCACCATGAGCGTAAAAGCCGCAACAACTATGATGACCGTCGCCGCGAGTTTTTATCATATCAGAAGAGTAGGAAGAAAACCAGAAAGCAAGAGAAACGGCTTCGAAAAAAGCTGCTGAAGTATTTGCTTCGCTTATTGATGTTGCTAGGTGAGTTGTGTAAAAAACACGGCGTTAAATTACCGGCAAGAAAAAAGGAGTTGCTCGGTACCATAGCGCAATTGTATGAACAACAGGTAAAAAAGATCCACGGACAAAAAATTGAAGACCGCATCGTAAGCCTGGCCAAATCCTATATCCGTCCCATCATTCGTGGCAAGGAGGTGAAGGGTGTAGAGTTTGGAGCGAAGGTGAATAAACTACAGGTGGATGGTATCAGTTTCATTGAACATCTGAGCTACGATGCTTTTAATGAAGGAACACGCTTAGAGAAAGGTATCCGGCTGCATGAAAAGCTGTTGGGTAAATGCAAGCACGTTTCGGCTGATGCTATTTATGCTACCAATGCCAATCGAAGGTATTGCAAACGAAAAGGCATTGTGACCAACTTTATTGCTAAGGGAAAACAGAAATCCGAACATATTGAACAGGCAGCACTGATGCGCAGGGTGCTCAACCGTGAGCGCAGTACCAGGCTTGAAGGAAGCTTTGGCAACGAAAAAAATCACTACTTGTTAAACAAGGTAAATGCAAGAAGTCAGTACACTGAAACGTGTTGGATATTCTTTGGTATTCATACAGCCAATGCTGTTGTGATCGGCAAACGCATCGCTGCTAACGTCCAACGCAGCAATGCACCACCACAACGAAAGCTGCGACTGACAGCTTAAAAAACACAACGTAAAAAAACGTTTGAACAAAATGAATGGGTGAAGTATGTCCATCAACTAAAAAAATACTATTCATTATTGCCAACAACAATAATATTCATCTCAAAAGACATTCACCTCATCATTTAAACAGCATTATTACTAATCCAAAAACATTTTCGGGAATACCCCTGTACTTTAACAATAACACGCTGCCACTGGCTAACCAACCATCAGTCTCTTTGCTTGACCCGGTTATTTCTTCCCAAAACTATCTTATGCTCCTCTCCTTTCAGCAGCCGCCGGATATTCAACCGATGCGTATAAATAATAATGCAGGGAATAATAATTGCAAATGCAATAACAGGCCATTGCCGTATGTGACTGTAGAAGATCAGCACAATTGGAAAAGTGATGGCTGCAAGCATCGACCCTAGTGAAACATACCTTGTCCACAGAAAGATGATGACAAATACAGCAACACAAACCAGTGCAGCAGCAGGAAAAACAGAAATCCCAACTCCAAATAGTGTAGCTACACCTTTGCCGCCTTTAAATTGGAGATACACCGGGAATATGTGGCCTATGGCTGCAGTAATTCCAAGGCCCAGTTCATAATAGATGAAGTTTGCGGAATCAAAAGGTATGTTGCCGAGATAATATGCCAAAGAAACGGCTATTGAACCTTTTACAATATCAAGAAATAAGACAATAAGGCCGGCCTGTGTTCCCAAGACTCGAAAGGTATTCGTTGCACCGGCATTGCCACTTCCGTATTTCCGTACATCCTTACCATAAAATAACAGGCCTACCCACACCGAAAAGGGAATAGCTCCTACCAGGTAAGCGATCACAAATGCAATTATAAGTTCGTAGTTCAAAATTCCTGGCCGCTTTGATGTTTATGCTTTAGCTGTACATGCCATTGAATGCATCTCTCTGTTATGCATTATTGTTCTCCCGCCAAAAACTTCATGCGGTTCACAAAGGTATTCTTCTTATTTTCTGAGCCGGGATTATACTGATAGCTCTTGCCATCTTTCGACTCACTTCTCCGCTTATCAGGATTGATATTCACCAATGCTTCATTAAATGCCTGCTCGCCGGCCACTATCTGCATATTGCCAGCGGCATAGTAGAAATAATACCAAAAATCCTCATCCCCAGCAGGAATATAAAGATTGATATAATCACCACTTCGTTTAAATCCCAGTTCAATATAACCCGGCACTGTTCGCGCTATCGACTTGTCATCGACAAAAGCAATGCTGAAAGGCTTACTATTGTAAAAGGCTTTGCTGGTTTTATCCCACTGCAGTTCTACATCGGACAAAAAGAGGGTGTAGGGCAGTGCATCACTTTTTACGATGTTTCCCGTTGCATTAAACCCATCATTGAATGCTTTCTCCTTTTTTGGATCGATCAGTTCGGGCAGTGCTTTCTGAAATATATCAGCGGCATAATCAGCATCAGGTTCATCGTAGTTGCCCTGCGATATAGATTTAGACATCATGGCCATCAGTTCTTTGTCCAGGTCAAACCGTATTCCGAGCGCCACCCGGAAAACAGGGTTATTTTTATTGACATCCGTAGTGACCTGACCGGCACTGGCAATATCTACCATGCCATAGTTCAGGCCCAAATTCATCTTCCCTTCCGCCTTCACCTTGCCGGTTGCATCGTTGTAGCGCAATACATTGCCTCGTATGGATTCATTGAGGATCTTATCAGCATCACCGGCTACAAACTCCCTTGTCTTTTCATCATAAAATACAATGCCGTTAGCCACGAATAAATTTTTATCCCTGGAACTCTTCTTGGCATTGAAGAAAGAAGTGTACAGATCTGATGAGTCAGCGTCGAACACCATTCCGGCAGTCATGGGTTTGTGCGATTCATTTTCAGGGTCGGTAAACTTAACGTAACCGGAATCTTTATTCATGTAGTTATCAATAGAAAACCATTCTGCTTTCACTTTCGGATTACTGATGTCCAGCCTGGCATATCCTTTAAATTCAACCGGCTCGCTGTTGGATGCAATATTCACCTTTCCTTTATAAAATATTTTGGGCAACAATAAAAACCGCTGGGATGAGTCAATAGTGCCTTTGGCATAAACATGAAAATTTGTTTTGGTGGAATCGTTAAAAACACCAATGTCATCCATCCATATCTTCTGGCCCTTTCCGGTTTTATTCATATAGGAATAGATGCCTGTGGCTTTCAAGCTGTTTTTTCCATAAATATTGGCGGATACACTATCGAATCGATGATACTCATCAATGGTGTCCATTACAATTTTTGCCCGGTTCAATGTCCGCATTCTTGCTTCCGCTTCAATTACAACCTTGCCACTGTCAGGATAAACATAGGCATCCGCGACAGGAATATAGGGTACCTTGTTTATTTTAAGAATGAAGTTCTGCATATCATAAGTGGCGGTACTGCCATTGAAGGAAAGTGAATCCTGATCGGCTTTTACAGAAGTAAAATCCGCGACGGAGCCTTCAGGTGCCACAAACGTCATCCTTTTCTTATCCATCTCCCACCTGAATTGATTGATGGAGGTACGGTATTCATTGTATGGAAAGAGTGTTGAAATATCATCTGTATTGGACTTGAATGTGCCAAGCCTCTTATCAAAATCAATGGCTGCACTGACATCACTTGTTTTGAGTGCAAACTTTTTGGGATCGAGCGATTTAATATAAAAATCAGCGGAGTCAGCCTTCATCTTGTTTCTTCCAAAATCAATATCTGCTGCCGACAGTGTGGCATCGCTCCAGTCAACATTGCCACTACCCGAAAGTCCTGTAGATTGCAATACCATTGCGCCACGTAAGGTGGTCTGGTTATCAAATATTTTAAAGGGTATCAGACTCCATCTTCACCACCATGGAATCATTATAAAGGAATCCAGTGAATATAGTCCTTCACTCCGGTCACATTAGGATACTCCACTCCATTCAGCAGGGTTGATTTAATGATGAACGAATCAGCCATTGCATTCAGTGAATCCGGATAAAAAATAATTTCCTTCGCTGTACTGACTGATGGAAGAAACCTGAAAGTACCTTTTCCGCGGAGCCCTGTATTGTCGAGTGACAACTGATTGCTGAAGGTGCCTTTTCCGCCATACAATGCGATGTCTGTTTTCTTTGCTTTGAAGCCAAGCGAAAGATCCTGCTGAATGCCGATACGATCATTCATTTCAGGAAAAATGCCACCGCTTACGAGCTTTCCGTTAAAAGCGACCGATAATGTCCTGAGTTTGTTCAGTGAGTCAAACTCGAATGGCTCGAGCTGAAAATAAAATTTACTTCTGTCATAAACGCCGCCAAGTGTGTGCGAGGCTGATCATAATACACGTACGACGGCTGCGTGGTGGTAAGGATGGGGTATTGTTTATTGCGCAACGGTTATTTTTGGAATCAATCTGCAGGTTGCCGGTTACCTTTTCAATGATACTCCTTATTGGTCCGACGGCAGGCTTGCCCGTTTCATCCAGTTTTTCCGTGGGAATATTGATCAGCACGGAATCTACGGTAGAAAGCTCAATCTTAAAATCATCGTAATCGAAGCTGAATCCGTCACCCGACATATCGAGCCGGCCGGCAAACATCATCCCGCTGAAATCCATATCGCGGTTTTGCTTTACTGTCACTTGCTTACCTCTGGGAAAAACCACCACGAAATTAGAATCACTCAACGCAATATCATTTACGCCACGCAATTGCATATTCATGCTTCGCATATCAATCTCCGCATTGACGCTGTCCGTTTTTGAATCGATACGGATATTGTCATAATCGGTTTTTTGTTCTTCTTCGTCTATGTAGTGAAATGTTTTATACCGTACCGTTACCAGTTCCTTTTGATCATCGTAGTCCACAAAACCATCTTCCACCAGTTTATAGAGAATCCCTTTGATGGTCTGAGCGGAATACCTGGGCCCGAGTTTCTTTGCGAGATCTTCTGTTGTAAACTGTTTTTCACCGGTAGATTCAACAATGCTCCTGAGTTTCTCAATGATGTTATAATCCGCTATGTTCTGAAACTTCTCCATCTTGCCGGCGGAATAATAATCAAAGGACTCCAGTACTACTTCGCTCTGGCCCGACTGTGAAATATTACGCAGGTAAAGTGTTGGCTCATTCATATCCCAAAAAACCACATCGGGAGATATTTCCAGCTGATGATAGTAATCATAGAAGGGTGATTTTTCAATTCCGTTTTTCCCGCGAAAAAGATAGAGCTCTCTTTTTTCGCTGTTATAACGCAAAGTAAGTCCTCCGTGCATTAATGAATCCTTTCCGAGCAACAACTTCACTTCCGCTTGTGAAGAATTAATCTCCTTGTCTTTATTGATTTGAAAATTGACTGACTTAGCTACCACTCCCAGCAACTTGTCATAGCGGAAGATCTTAATCATCGCCTGCTGATCGGTCGTCCCATTGGCATTCAACTTTGCGCCCTGCAGCGAAACGCCACCGTATAGTTTTACATGCGGTGCGATATTATCAAAGAGCAGGTCTTTGCGGTAGGATTCAAATCGTGGATAAGTAGTTGTTTCAGGATCAGTAAAAGACAACAGCCGGTCGGAAAATTTTCCTGTAATATTCTTTTTGTCATACGCTTCATAGAACAACCGAGCAGAGTCGGCAGTATAATCCGATTGTCTGCAGTCAATTGAATAATTTTTAAAGCTCACATATACTTCATCAGTGCCAAAACCAACACGCGTCCAGTCTGCGCGGCCTTTAGTACCCTGCCATTTGTTCTCCATAGGAAAATAACTGCCCTCAGTACCTTCAATACGCAGCGAATCTTTGGAGGTGATACCGATGATCGTGCAATCCTCAATCTTCAGTACAGGATTATCATTTACTATCAACAGTTCAAAAAGATCACTGTCAAACTTCCAGGTGCGCCCTTCTGAAATGTACAAGGCATGGCGGGAGAATAAGGCTATAGAAAAGTCAAGGTATTGTTCATACTTCTTGTAGTTACCCTGCCGCTGTGAGCTGATAACGGTTGTCGTCACTTCCTGCCAGGCATCGAACAGATCATCCTGCTGTTTACTCAGCTTAAATGCTGCAGCGGCGGCGAAGAATTTTTGAAAATAAGGAGTCACCAGCATTTTGCGTTCGCGCGCTTCATGGCAGCGGCCAGTGTTATCAGATCTGCCTGTTGCGACGGAAAACTGTGGCCAGGCATCCTGTAAAGCGCCTGCCGTTTGCTGGCAATCGTCGCGCTTGGTATCAGCAAGCAGTTGTATTGCCTGCTTCAGGAAGATGGCGGGGTCTGTAGAAAATTCATTGGCAGACTGTGCCCTGGCGCAAAGAGAAAGTGACCAGAAAGTGAAAAATAATAGGGCAATCCGCAGCATCGTTTAACTTTCTTTTCAGGAAAGCAACGAAATTAGGTAATAATAATTTCCAGCTCCCGCTGCAAATGCAGATACTATCCACACCTGCCTTGCAATTGTATCAACCGCTTTCACCCATATGCTCTAACTTAACAATCGCGCCACACTATGATACAAAATCACGATGATTTAAACAGGCTGATCGCCTTCCATCCATCCAGCAGCAATTGATCAGTGTTTTGGAAGCCGGCGGCATGCGCCGCCTCTAATATTGCCACTTCATCGTCCTGTAAAAATCCACTGATCAGCAGCTTTCCATGGCTGCGTAAAGCTGTAGGCAAACTGTGTCATGGTGGCTGTGATAACCGAGCGGCTGATATTAGCGAGTATGATATCGAACTGTCTGCCACGAAAACCTGCAGCATCCGCCAACAACGGCGTCACATTATGAATGTTATTGGTTCTGAAATTGTCAATTGAATTTTGGTAGGCCCATGATTCATGATCCACAGACAATATGGTTTCAGCATGCAACTTAGAGGCAAGAACTGACAATATTCCGGTTCCGCTACCAAAATCAAGCACCTGTCTGCCATCAAATGCTTCCCTGAGCATCAATCGCATCATCATTTCGGTGGTTGCGTGATGGCCGGTGCCGAATGACATCTTTGGATCAATGACAATGTCATATTTAACATCAGGAAACGGAGGGTGAAAGGAAGCTCGCACCGCAATTTCTGCGCCGATAACAATAGGGCGAAATCCCTTTTCCCATTCTTCATTCCAGTTTCTCTCAGCAATACTTTCCCGTTCATATTTTATAGCATATAATTCCATCAGCGGATCTATAGCTGCATGAAAATTTGCTTCATCCCATAAGTCAGCCGGGATACAAGCCACGAGTTCGCCTGGTTTTTCCTCATAACCTTGAAAGCCTACGGCATCCAGCGCGACTATCAGTAAGTCTAGCTGCCAGTCCTCTGCATTGCGAAATGTAAATGAAAGGTAATTCACGCCTGAGTAGATATAAACATGATCAGCCTATGCAGCAGCATCCAAGTATCTTTCAGACACTTTTAACAATACCGACGAAATCAGCTGCAACCAATGAAGCACCCCCAATCAGGCCGCCATCCACATCCGGCTGTTTCATCAACCCTTTCGCGTTAGAAGGTTTCATGCTACCGCCATATTGTATGGTGAGTTGTTGAGCAGTATCATGATCATATTGTTTAGCCACAAGGCTGCGTATAAAGGCATGCATCTCCTGGGCCTGCTCGTCACTGGCTACCTTTCCCGTACCGATAGCCCATACTGGCTCATAGGCAATCACCACATTTTCAAAAGCAGCTTGGGATAGATGAAATAATCCTTCCCGAATCTGTTTCTCTACCAACTCAAAATGTCCGTTAACTTCCCGCACTTCCAGTGGCTCCCCGCAGCAATAAATGACCTTCATGCCTTCCCCAATAACCGCATCTGTCTTTTTGGCCAACTGATCATTACTTTCTGAAAATACAAACGTCTTTCTGAATGGCCGATGATCACATAAGATGCGCCGGCCGCTTTAATCATTGAAGCGGAAACTTCACCGGTATAGGCACCTGACTTTTCCCAATGGCAATTCTGGGCAGCTACAAAAATATTGTTCTTCCCTTTTACTAATGAAGCGACACGCTCTATGGCTGTAAACGGCGGGCAAAAAACAACGATGGTTGTCTCCGTGTCCGCCGGATCTAACAACTTGAGAGTTTCCTCAACTAATTGCGAACCTTCCACAGGCGATTTATTCATCTTCCAGTTACCGGCAATAATTTTTCTTCTCATGAGCAATTTTTTTATTTAAGATAAAAGCTTTCGGAATCTGACTACAGTGTTTTGAAAGGCATCAACGATCGGGCAAAGAATAGATGTGCCGCAATATATCTGCATCGTCTGCGGTAAGTTCCTGGCCTCTTCGCTTCATCACGAGGTCTGCTACTTTCAGTGCTTTCTCCACTTTGTAATCGGCAAATCCGGAAGCACCTCCCCAACTGAACGATGGAATAAAATTTCGCGGGAATCCGTCTCCAAAAATATTAGCGGATACACCAACCACCGTACCCGTATTAAACATTGTATTTATACCGCACTTTGCATGGTCCGCCATCATCAGTCCGCAGAACTGCAATCCTGTATCTTCAAACTTCTTCGCTGGGTAGTTCCACAACTTCACATTGCTGTAGTCATTTTTCAGGTTTGAATTGTTGGTGTCGGCGCCAGGTTGCACCATTCGCCGACCACAGCATTACCCAAATATCCATCATGCGCTTTGTTGGAATTACCAAACATCACGACATTGTTTAGCTCGCCTCCTACTTTGCAATAGGGCGATAGTAGTGGGGTAATATATTTTGCTTCCCATTTTTACAATGCTGCCTTCCCCCAATGCGAAAGGACCGCGTATCATGGCACCTTCCATGATTTCCGCATTGCGGCCAATGTAAATAGGACCGTTAGAAGCATTGAGATAGGCAAACTCAACAATTGCCCCTGCTTCAATAAATATATCGTGACGGTTGATGACCTTATTGGACTCAAATATAGTGGCGGAGCGCCGCCTGTGTGTTACCAGTTTGTAATCGTCTTTCAGCGCTTCTCCATTCTTAGAAAAAATATCGGTCAGTTTACGAATAGAACGTGTGGGTATGGCGGGTGGAATTTGTTTGCACCGCTGAATTATTCCAGCTTCGTTCAGCCGGCCATTACTCACTTCGAAATCTGCCACACAACAGGCGATGAGCAACTCATTTTCAACGATGGCCTCATTTACCTGCAGGGCAACGAGTTGCGCCACCAATCGAGGATCAGGCAGAACTGATCCATTGATTAGCCAGTTGATTGATTGCTTTTTGAATGGAAATTTCTTGCCAAGATAGTCCGCGGTGAGATAGCCCATCTTTGCATTCAGCGACTGCTTCCATTTATCGGCTATCGTGAAAATTCCGATGCGGATCTCCGCTACCGGCCTTGTGAAAGTAAACGGCAGCAACTGATCCCTGCAGTCATCATCAAAGAGTATGTAATTTTTTTCTGGCATCGGCTGAAATTAAAAAGCCCTACATCAGCAGGGCTTTTATCTTGATGCAAAATTGCTTAACTCTTCTTTGCATATTTTTTCTTGAACTTATCGATCCGGCCGGCGGTGTCGATAAACTTCATCTTGCCTGTATAATAAGGATGGGATGTATTTGAAATTTCAAGCTTTATCAACGGATATTCTTTTCCGTCTTCCATCGTAATCGTTTCTTTGGAAGCCGCGGATGATCTGGAGATAAAAGAGGTGCCGTTGGACATATCTTTAAAAACCACGAAACGGTAATTCTCCGGGTGAATGCCTTTTTTCATCTGATGAGATATATTTTTGGGAGCACAAAGATATGCAAAAACAGTTCAGATTGCCAAATCCTGCAGGAATTCGGTTGTTAGTTTATAAAGAGTTCATTTTCAACGCTAATATCCTATTTTTGAAAAAACAGGACTCTTATGCTATGGCGTAAATTCAATGGTGAAAAAATCAACTTGCCAATTAAAAAAGCTGTTGAGCAAGCAATCCGCTACGAAACCCTGCAGGGAAACAAACTGAAAGTGTGCATAGGCACAGACTCACAGGTACGCGGCAAGGTTACTGAATTTGCGACGGTGATAGTATTTCTGCGGGAGAAAAAAGGCGGCTTCATGTTTATCAATAATGAGAAGACAACCCATAAACTCTCTATCAAGGAAAGAATGCTGGACGAAGTCTCGAGGTCGGTACAGACGGCTTATAACCTGTGTGATTTGCTTGATGCTTACGACGTAGACCTGGAAGTGCATGCGGATATCAATACTAATCCTCATTTCCAGTCCAATACTGCATTAAAAGAAGCCATGGGATACATTCTCGGGATGGGCTTCGCCTTTAAGGCAAAACCGGAAGCATTTGCCAGTTCAAGCTGTGCCAATAAGGTGGTGTAACAGCGGAACGGCCCGCGAATAATAAGATCATTCCTGCTCACTGCACAAACTTAGACGAATTGAAAAAGAAACAGGCGACGGAGAAAATTCTCTGGTCGCCTGTTTCATGTGGGGTTTTGCAACGTTGAACAAAACCCTGGGTGTGAGAAAGCACCCATCTCTTACTGATTATCGGTTTCTAAAAGGTTCGTTACCTAAATTTTATTTGCTATATTAAATATACAACATCAGCCGCTAAAAATCAAATAAATTCCCGGGGAATTTTTTAAAAAATATACATCAAGCTTACCGCTGATTCAACACTTCATGCATAAACTTCAATAGTTCTTCTTTTCCCGCTCTTGTTACAATGGAGGATATAAAGTGCGGAGGCCATTCAACCCGCTTTGACAAGATTGCTTGTTGAAACAAATTAATATGCTGCTGCACTTTGGATATTCCCGTCTTGTCTGACTTGGTAAAAATTATGGCAAAATGAATCCGCGATTTTCCAAGATCCGACACGAAATCAAGGTCAGACTGTTGCGGTTTCAAACGTGCATCCACGAGAACGAAAACACACTGCAAGGTTTTTCGGTGTTGCAAATACCTGCTGATCATATCACTCCATTGATAGCGCATGCTCCGGGAAACTTTGGCGTATCCATAACCCGGGAGATCAACGAAGTAAAAATGATTATTGATCAGGAAGAAATTTAATGCCTGGGTTTTTCCCGGTGCGCGAGATACCTTCACAAGATCCTTCCTGTTCACCAGCATATTAATCAGTGACGATTTTCCCACATTAGATCGCCCAATAAACGCAAACTCCAAGAACCCGGTTTTCGGGCAATCCTTTTCTGAAACAAAACTCCCAATAAAAGATGCTGACTGAACTACCATACTATCAACCAAATTATGCGTGCGATGTATGGCAAAGAAACAGAAAGAAATCGTGCAATGTTGCTCTTTGATTAACTTTGCCTCGCTATGAAACAGGAAGTTGTGCCTTATGAAAAGCTAACCCTCTCCAAAAAAGAGCAGGTATCCTTGATGTTTGACAGGATTGCTTTTAGGTATGACCTCATGAACACGCTGCTTTCCTTCGGGATTGATGCAGACTGGCGCAAAAGAATGCTGAAGATACTCGCTCAACAGCAGCCCAAAAACATTTTGGATGTTGCTACAGGCACCGCTGATGTCGCTATACAATTAGCGTCGCTGAAGCCGGAAAAAATAACCGGTATTGATATTTCTGCTGAAATGCTCACAATCGGGCAGGCAAAGCTGAAAGAAAAAAAGCTGGAACAATTAATCAGTCTGCAGCAGGCTGATGCAGAGAATCTTCCCTTTGAGGATAATAAGTTTGATGCCATTACCGTTGCTTTCGGTGTCAGAAACTTTGAACACCTCGAGCAAGGACTGAAAGAAATGAGCCGGGTTCTGAAAAAAGGCGGGATGCTGGTGGTGCTTGAATTTTCAAAACCGAGCAGTACCCCCTTCAGACAGTTGTTCCATTTTTATTTCACCTACATCTGCCCGATGCTTGGCGCATGGATTACTCATGATAAAATGGCTTACACTTATCTTCACCGTTCAGTAGCAGCATTTCCTGACGGGAAAGACTTTACGGATTTACTCGATAAAAACGGATTCGAATCAGCACGATGCAAACCACTTACTTTCGGAATCAGTTCCATCTATACCGGAACAAAGCGTTAATCCTGCTGCTGGCAGTATTCCTATGCCAACACGCCGTTGGGCAGGTCAATATTTATACAGACGATCAGCGGTACGACAGGCGGCTTTTTCATTTCGGCATTTCGCTTTCCGTGAACAGCTCTAACTACAAAATCACACTCGACTCAAACTATTTGTACCAAAATGAAATATTGCAAGTGCATACCCATAACAATCCCGGATTTGCATTGGGTATTCTCTCCGACATTCATTTATCAAAATCATTTGAACTCCGATTTATTCCCGACCTGGCATTTGCTGACCGGACTATTCAATACAGCCTCAGCACAACAGATACAATACCCTTAAAAAAAATAGAATCGGTTTACCTCGAGTTCCCGGTTCATCTGAAATACCGGTCAAGGCCCTACAAAGACTTCAGGATGTATGTGCTGGGAGGTTTTAAGTACAGTATTGATATGCAATCCAATGCTACGGCCCGCCTGGCTGAAAACCTGATTAAAGTGTACAGGAATGATATTGCACTTGAGTATGGAATGGGCATGGAGTTTCACCTTCCATTGGTGATCATTTCTCCGGAGATAAAAGTATCCTATGGACTGTTCAATATCCTTAAGCCGGACGACAACCTCATCTTCTCCACCGTCTTGGAAAAACTACAGGCGAGGTCAATCATGTTTACACTCCATTTCGAAGGTTGAGGATGACACATTGGTAAGCCGCATTAGGCAATTTATTTCCCCAATTTTATTTTTTTCAGATCCAGTGTTTCCTGTACGTCGAAGGGAAAAGTCCGGTGAAAAATAAACTTCTTCACAGTCACATTACCATTCAGGTGAACTGGTATGCCAGCGCCGGCAGTAAATAGATTAATGCCGGCAGGAAGAAATTGCGACAATTGTTCAACGGAAGTAGTAATCCTCAATGGAACAGTAAACTCAGATAATGCGCCTGCATGAGATACGTCAGCCAGTTGCCCTTGTGCCAGCTTTATACCGTTTATTTCCACCTCCACCTTAAAATCTTTCAATTTCGCTCCCAGCGTATTGGGATTATATAAAGAAAGATCAAATGTCAATTGCGGCGCACTGCTGACATCTGCAATGCTAAAATTATTCAATGAACGGTATTCCAATGGTTTTAGCGAAGAACAGGATACTGACATGAAGACTAAAACAAGAAGAATAAATTTCCTGCAGTTCATGGCTGATAAAGGAGTGTAATACATTTTCAAACGAAGCCGTTTACCATTTATTCTTCCACATCATACTCTCCAACGGCTTCAATGTACGCTTGCTGTACTTAGCTGTACCCTTTTTGTTATAGGTGTTCTTCACTACACCTTCCACCGTAAAATATATCAATTGTCCTATCGGCATGCCCGGATAAATCCTTACCGGTTGCTTAACAGAAATCTCCAGTGTCCAGGTATTGCAATAACCAACGTCACCTTTTCCGGCCGTTGCATGAATATCGATCCCTAACCGGCCAACACTAGACTTTCCTTCAAGAAAAGGCACATGCGCATGCGTTTCAGTATATTCTTCCGTGACACCTAAATAGAGCATGTCAGGATAAAGAATAAAACCATCCTCCGGAATGGTGATCGTGTCAATCAGGTTATGTTTTCTCGCATCAAGAATCCTATCCTTGTAGGTGGCGATGTATTTTCCAAGATGAACGTCATAGCTGTTCGATCCAAGGCCCTCCGGTTTAAAAGGTTCAATCAGGATGGTCCCTTTCTCTATTTCTGCAAGTATTTGACGGTCAGATAAAATCATGGCTTAGTGATGTGGGTGTGAAAATAGAATTTACGAATGAATGTTAAGTGAACCGCGCAGGAAAAAGCAAAATCTGCCGATCCCTTCTCCTTCTCTCTATCATGCTAAAATCCATTGGCTGATCAGCGTATGCTCCAGGCAAGTACCGTGCTGTCGTCACTGGCGGAGAGCAAAAGTTGTTGTTCAGGCATCCACAGCAACCGGTTTACCGATTTGGTGTGCCCGTTATTTTTCAGATGATCAATTGATTTTATCAGCTCGAGCGTGGTACTATTCCAGATACGAACAGATTTATCGCGTGAAGCGGAGGCAATGAACTGATCGCCGGCTACAGGCTGCAAATGGTTGACCGTATATAGATGCGCCTTGATTTGTTTGATCAGTGACAATTGTCTGCGGTCGTAAAAGTACAGTTGCGCATCACGCGACCCGGCCAGCAAACTATGACTGTTAGGAACGAAGGAAACACAGAATACAGAATTTGACGGCCCTTCCAGCACACCCTTCACCTTCCACTGAAAGGCATCAATCAGATACACCTTGTTATCGCTGCTGGCTACGGCTATTTCATTTTCCTCGAAATTTATGTCGATCATTCGTAAGCTCTGCTTACTGAGCGTCAGTACACGCTGCAATGAAAAGTCATCGGCAGACCAAACTGATAATTTGCCGTCTTTTGAAGCAACCAAGACATTACTCTTATAGCGCTTAATATCAAATATTGATTGCTGATGATAGGTGATGTAATGTATTTCCTGCTTTTGCAGCAAGTCTGTAACATGAATTCCTCCATTCATGGTACCAATCACCAGGCGCTTACTTTCAGGCAGGAGAAGGAGTGCAAATACCTGGTTGTTCACTTTCGCCAATGCTGTGGCGCGGGAAGGATCATGGATATCACATGCCACCACCAGCCCTTCGCTGCCCGCAGACAAAAAAGAAAAAGAATCTGTCCCTTCCGTAAGGGCATATACCGCACTCTTATGAAAGGCGAACCTGGCAACCTGGGTAACTTGCAAACTGATGTTGATTTAGCAGGCAAATATAGCTTTGGGCGCACAAATAAAACGGTGGTTGCCGGCAGCCTGGCGAATCCGGAACTTCGAACGGGAACTTCGCAGTAAACGATCACTCAGCATTCCACCAATGTATCTGAAAAGTTATTTTTACATCAATGGCACTGATCTTACAGAAAGAAATTGCAACAGAAACAATAATTGGCCTTTGGCGAATTGAAGAAAAAGCTGAATGGTTTCAATCGCAATTACTGTTTAATGAAAACGAAATTGCCACCATCAATTCCATCCGTCATCCGCAACGTAAACTGCACTGGTTGTCAAGCAGGGTTTTACTCAGGGCGCTGATGGAGACCGGACAATTTATTCATCTTGAAAACGATCTGCATGGGAAACCGGTGGTGAGAAATTTTCCAGTAGAAGTTTCCATCTCCCACTCCGCGCATCTTTCGGCTATACTGCTTAGCAGGAAATACAAAGTAGGAATTGATATAGAAAAGACGGACCCCAAAGTACTTCGTATTCAGCATAAGTTTGTGAATGAGGAAGAACTGAAATGGGTTGGAGACGAAAACAGGATAGAAAAACTATATGCCATCTGGTGCGCCAAGGAAGCGATGTATAAACTGTATGGTGAAAAAAAACTGGATTTCCGTCAGCATCTCCTGCTGGAGCCGTTTGATTTTGCCGGAGCCGGCATGATTTACGGCAGGATTGTAAAAGAAGATTACACTGCCGCGTTGTGTGTGCAATACGAAATGCTGGGAGAATACATGACAGCCTACGTAATGCAATAGAACTTACCGGAAATAACTCACCGTCACCGTACCGAGCGACTTTCCCAGTTGCCGGATCCACTCATCCAGTTTGATATTTACGACCATGTAGTGGTTTTCATCCTCTTCATTACCTTTTACAGCCTTGAGTTGTTGCTGATTCTCCAGTTTCATATTCATCAGTTTATGCAGCTTGAAATGATGCAGCGTGCTCACCACATGCTTTTTAAAATTTTTTTGCGGTGTGTTGATGAATATTTCATGGCGCTTCTCCCAGTTTTCACTCAGGTTATAAGGGAATGAAATGATCTCAATGGCAAGATCACGGAATTTTTTCTCCTCGTGGTTGATAAATATATGATGATCCACCTTCCCTCCTTTTTTCGCCATCTCTTCCATTTCATGAATCATCAGTTGAAAATCATGATTATACAACGGCGCTTCTTTCAGTTCATCCAGCACCACATCCACCACTTTCTGACCGTCATCGAGAACTTGCTCCCCATATTCCAGCAACAGCCGTAAAATTCCCATCTCCTGGTAAAAGTCTTTTGCCTGCTGATCCTGTTGCTGCTGCGAATGATCTTCAGCCTGCGACTGCTGATTGTACAAGGCATCCACTTCAAAATCCGGCGCGGCGGTTTCTTTCTTAAGCTGCCGGCGTTTCACCTTATTCACTTCCGTGATCAGCACTTGTTCGCCAACATCCAGTTCCCGGCTGCATTCCTTTATCAGCACCGAACGTCTGATCGGATCAGGTACCTTTGCCAGCGTCTCTACAATATCCTTTATTACATCGGCCTTTTTCAAGGGATCGTTGCCTGCTTCGGCAAGCAATAACTCTGTTTTAAAGTGCAAGAAGTGATTTTTCTTGCGGGCGATGTATTCACGGAAAGCCGTGCTTCCGTTTTTATGCAGGAAGGAATCAGGATCTTCGCCGTCAGGCAACAGCACAACGCGGACATTCACATCTTCACCTGCCATCATTTCAAGTCCGCGCAAGGCAGCCTTGATGCCCGCCTGATCGCCATCGTACAAGATCGTTATGTTGTTAGTAAAACGTTTGATGAGTTTGATTTGCTCAGGTGTCAATGAGGTGCCTGATGATGCGACCACATTTTCGATTCCTGCCTGGTGCATGGAAATCACATCCGTATAGCCTTCGGTCAGAAAACACTCATCCTCTTTGCGGATTGCCGCACGTGCCTGGTAAATGCCATACACCAACTGACTCTTATGATAGATTTCGGTCTCCGGTGAATTGATGTATTTCGGAGCACGATCGTCTTTCACCATGATGCGCCCGGCGAAGGCCACCACCTTTCCTGATAAATTAAGAATGGGAAATATCACCCGGTGATGGAAAAAATCCACTTGCTTTTCCCCTTTCTCCTTTATTAGTCCAGCCTGCAGCAACAGCTGTGGCTGGTAACCGTTTTTCAATGCCGTTTTGGTAAATGCCTCCGCATCGGAGAGCGCATAACCCAGCATAAATTTCTTTTGCATTTCATCGGTAAATCCTCTTTCCTTAAAATAGGAAAGCCCGATATTCCTGCCTTCAGTGGTCTTTAACAGATTATCATGAAAATACTGTTGCGCAAACTGGTTAATGATGAACAAAGAGTCTTTTACCATCTTATCACCTTGTTCCTTTACTGCATCACCGGTTTCCTCCACCACGAGATTGTATTTCTGCGCCAGGAAACGAAGTGCTTCCGGATACGTGAATTTTTCATGTTCCATGACAAACGTCACCGAATCACCGCCCTTTCCGCAACCAAAACATTTAAAGATTCCTTTGGATGGTGATACATGAAATGAAGGGGTCCTTTCTGTGTGGAATGGGCAAAGTCCAACGAAATTGCTGCCTCTCTTCCGGAGGTTTACAAAATCACCCACCACTTCTTCAATACGGGCAGTTGCAATAATTTCATCTTTGCTATGGGCAGAAATCATACTTATTATGACGGGCTTGCTGTGGGCTTCGAAGTTAGGGAAATTAAGGAGATGTGGTGCTGAATCGTGATCGGTAAATCCGGAGTGTATTGAAGCAGTATTTTTCAAAGGAAAAATCATGTTTCCACTCTACTGAAAACTGCTTTGGGTTTGCTCATTTCTGTCCGGAAAGAAAATGTTTTGCAAACCCTACACAGTACCACAACGATATTTAACCGACTGCTGATTTGGACTGCAAAAAGCGGGTTGAATAGTTTGCCATTGATTAAAAATAAACAGAGAAACATCCTTTGATGGCCAATGGTGTGCCCGGCGTGAAATGCAACTCTGACACCGGTGCCGGTTCATCAAACAAACGAGATGTGGTATCAAACTGTGCTTCGTTCCATTCTGTATTCGTGAGGTTTTCAATATTCAAACCAATCCGGAAATGCTCCCAGCGATATCCTGCTGCCACATCTGCCACCACGTATCCTTTGGCAGTTACCGTATTGGATTCATTCGCCGGCCTGTCACCCATGAAACGATAACGCAACGCTCCTTCCCATCCACGTGGCTTTACGATGGTTAACCCTCCCGTGGAGGTGATTTTTGGGGCAAGCGGTATGAGATTGTCCTCCTGCAACTTGTCTCCTAAAAAATCGCTGACCAAAAATCCCTTTGCGTAATTCACATCCACATCAACAAACAACCACTTCAAAACCTGGTAACGTGCGGAGAAATCAATTCCCATGCGGCTGCTCGGGCCATTGTCTTCCGTTGTTCCTTCATCACCTATATACACGAGTTCGTTTTCCAGTTGAATCGTCCACAGCGCCATAGAAAATATCAGCGAGCCGGCTCTTACCTGCGTTCCTGCCTCGCCACCCACCGCTAACGGTAAGCGGTGATTGGTCAAATCCTGCACCACAGCACGCGCATCATTGGAATGATATCCAACGCCGCTATTGAAGAAGAAGTGAACATTTCCGGAAGGTGAATACACGAGGTTCAATTTGGGTTGCACCAATGTCTGATAATTGTATCCGGAAATATTCCTATGCATTGAATCCAGTGGTATCAGATCATTGACATCAAAGGTGAAGTAATCGATGCGCAAGCCCAACTCCGCTTTTAGTGCAGGCGTAAAATTGATTTCTTCTTTAATCCATCCATTTACGTTGCTCTCAAAAACCATTGCGTTGGCCGTTGCTGAAAGTCGCTTGCGGCCCGGTGCCTGCCAAAGCATCACATTGGTTCGATCAGCCCTTACACCAAATCCCATCGTAGTTTTCACCGGCAATATGCCCAGGTTTCCGGGAATGCTGAGGGTGCCATTATACCCACCGATCACGCGGTCGTCCGCTTGCTCAATCATGTCGCCATTCACAGGATCATTCAGGTAGAAAGTGAAGTTGGAAAACAGGTTGAAGTGATAATTGCAGAAATAAATCTGCGAATGAAAGACATTGTTTCCAATTTTCGAATCCAATTCCATATTCAGGTTGTTCCTGAAAGTATTGCCGCCTTCCAGCGTATCCATTGCACCAAACCTGCCGATCAATCCATTTTCCACGGCACGTACCGGTACCTGCCCCGATGCATTCCAGGAAGAACCAAAGCCGCTGAAGGAAAGCCTGGCCACCGTTTTATCGCTGAGGCGGAATGAATTTTTGTTAAACAACGACATACGGTGAAACTGCTGCTTTGCATCAAAATAAGAGGGATTATATACCATATCTCCCGCGATGTAAGAGTTCACATCGGCAGACTGAAAAGGCAGCTGCATCATCAGCAGCGCCCGGCTGCCACTGAATCCACGCTGCGATGGCGCAGTCGTAAAATCAGTAGAGAAGGTGTTCTCCTCGAGCTCCTCCAGCGTGTTGAACCTGACGGTAGCACCTGTTGAGAAATCACCGTTTTGCGCAAAGTAAGGACCCTTTGCGATGTCCATATGCTTCACCACTTCCGGAATAAGAAAATGCAGGTCGGCATAACCCTGGCCATGGCCATGCGACGGCATGTTCACCGGAATGCCATCAACATAGGTTGCCACATCCGTTCCATGATCGCAATCAAAGCCCCGCACAAAGATCTGTTCCGCCTTCCCTCCTCCAGCATGCTGAGCTATGAACAAACCAGGAACCAGGCGTAACATGTCCTGTGCGGAGTTCTTAGGTCGCAGCTGAAAATCAACGATATTCAGCACCAGTGATGAAGCGGCAGAAACAGGCACATCACCTTTCACCACAAGGTCGGGCAGGCTGATAATGGATGGAGAAATGGAAATACTTACTACTGTAGTTCCCTCTTCCGAAATGTTGACCTTCATTTGTCTTGTTAAGTAGTTCTCCTTGCTGAATGTAATTGTGTACATCTTAAGGGGAATGTCGCTGAATGCATAATGGCCATTCCCATCGGTGATGGTACTCAGATGATCCTCTTCCATCATCACGGAAAGGCCTTCTATTGGCATATTGGTAATGTTGTCTGTAATTGTTCCTTCGAGGGAACCGGAATGTGCAGTAGCGGGTTGAAAGGCCGCAAGCATATTAATCAGCAGGTAAACGGGTAGAATTCTCATAGTAAATTTTTTTTGGAAACATTGACGCAATGCAGCTTGCAGCTACTATTTCTTTCACCGAAAGCAAGCGCTTACCGTAGATGAAATGTGCCAAGCCAGGTTTTTCAGTTTACCATTGATTTTGCAATAGTAAAGTGCAGCAGTGCAAGAATTGAGCAATGCGAATGCCTTGTTAAAAAGAAAATGGTGGAAAGGAGATCATGAGAGCATTCCTTCTTCCGTGGTTTCAAGTGATAGAAGAACGATGTGCTTCCATATTCCGTGAGATCAACGGTATTCAGGAGGCGGGAAAAAAGCAGCTGGAAAAAATTGCGTGTTTCCATTTTCTTCACCCGAGAAGAAACAAAAACAGATAAAAGGTATTGTGAACCCCAACAACAGCAGCCATAAATTAGCGGTTGTTAACTGTGTTGGTGTGGCAGGGAAAGATGCCATTGCCTCCATCATAGAAAAAGTTGCAGGTCTAAAACTCAATCTGAGTGTGAAAGGTGTATCATTAACATGATGCTGATCACTGGCGTGGTTAACAAATGCAGCAATCCGCAGAAGAGAAGTTGCATCGGAAGGTGCATGATCAGTGACAATGACAAAGACGTTGATGGCAAACAGTAACATCACACCCAATACCCTGGCACTGCATAGCATCTTGTGCCTGAATGCCTCATATTTCCCACCAATGGTCATTGCAATCTCCATATAAGATACCGATATACGAAGATGATGCAGCGCCGGATTTCGCAAATGCTATGAAATCGCAGGTGATTTCAACCCGGATTTTTCAGTGGAAAAATCCCGCTTCGCTGAGATTCAGCACTGCTAAGGGTTTGCTCAAATTGTCAAGAAAAGAAAATGTTTCACAAACCCTAAGCAGTTCTACGTCGGGGTTAAACCCGTTGCCGTTTTGAGTTGCAAAATGTGGGTTCAATTTAGCCGGATTTCCACAGTGAAGAATTGCTCTTCACTGCAACACATCACTACAACGTTTGCAGAGCAGCATGATCCGAACGCAGTTTTAGGTTCTCCATTCCCTCACAGAATCCTGGTGGATTACAGCAATGAGTGATATTGCGCCTGCACTAATACTTTTGCTGAACAAAACGATCAGCATAAACCATGTATCGCTCCCGGATTCTCAGCCTGCGATGATGCGAAGACGCTCTTCCATGAGGCGGATTTTTTCCTGCGCATCCTCCGCCTTTTTCTTCTCCTTGTCAATAACATCAGGAGATGCTTTGGCAACAAAATTCTGATTGTCGAGTTTCTTCATCACTGAAACCAGGAAGCCCCGCTGGTATTCTATATCTTTTTCCAGCCTGGCTTTTTCTTCACTGCTGTCAGGTCTGTGAGGAGATTCAAGGAAATATTTATCTGCACCGATCAGGAAAGAGAACGACTGCTCAATGTCCTGTTCTGTTTTTTGTACACTGCTGAGTGATGCAAGCCTTGCAATGGTCTGCATCATTCCTTCTTTCATCTGTATCCGATTTGCAATAAACAGGGACAACATTTCCTTTTGTTTCAATCCATTGCGATTGCGGATATCACGAATGGCGCTGATGATTTCTTTCGCTCTTTCTCCTTCTGCGATGATGGCCGGATCACCCTCATCCGCTTTCAACAGTTGTGAAATTACCAGCAGTTCATTGGCGCCTCTGTCCTTCACCTGTTGATAAACTTCTTCAGAAATAAATGGCATGAAAGGATGCAGCAACTGCATGAGGTGTTCAATAAAACCAATCGTCTTATGGTAGGTGGCTGCGTCAATAGGCTGACCAAAATCTGGTTTGATCATCTCGAGGTACCAGGAACAGAAATCATCCCAAATCAAAGAATATATTTCCTTTAATGCCGGAGAGATATCGAATTGTTCAAACAGCTTGTCAATCTGCTGTGCTACCGCATTCAGCTTATTTTCAAACCAATCCATAGCGAACAGACTGGCTGCGCTTGCCGGTTGATTTGGTGAAAGATCACCGGCCACCTCCCATCCTTTCACCAATCGCAGAACATTCCACAATTTATTATTGAAGTTCCTTCCCTGTTCAACCAGTTTTTCATCAAACAGGATATCATTACCAGCCGGTGATGAGATCAGGATTCCAAATCGCACAGCATCCGCTCCATACTTTTCAATCAAGCCGAGCAAGTCCGGGGAATTACCCAGCGACTTCGACATTTTTCTTCCCTGTTTATCCCGTACGATGCCTGTGAAATAGACCTGGTCAAAAGGTTTTGACTGCATATATTCAAAGCCGCTCATAATCATGCGCGCCACCCAAAAGAATATAATTTCCGGTGCAGTAACCAGTGTTTGTGTCGGATAATAGTATTTGATGTCTTCATTGCCGGGATTGCTCAATCCTTTAAACACTTCGAAAGGCCAAAGCCAGCTGGAAAACCATGTATCGAGCACATCTTCATCCTGTTGGAGATCCTGGATCGTCAATTGGGAATGACCGGTAGTGGTTGCCGAACCTGATGGTTTTTCTGCTATTTCCCGGTTCAATATCTGCAAGGCCTCTTCTATTGTTTCCGCTACCGCGAATCTTCCATCCTTTGTGTACCAGGCGGGGATTCGATGTCCCCACCAAAGCTGACGGCTGATACACCAATCGCGGATACCTTCCATCCAAAGCCGGTAATTAGTTTTAAACTTGGAAGGATAGAATTTAATTTTATCATTCATCACCGCTTCCAGTGCCGGCGCAGCCATACTTTGCATGTTACACCACCATTGCATGGAAAGCCGGGGCTCCACCACTACATCTGTCCGCTCTGAAAAACCGATTTGATTCGTGTAATCTTCCACCTTTACCAGGTGGCCCTGCAGTTCCAGTTCCTTCACGATATTCTTCCTGCATTCAAAACGATCCTGACCGATAAACAGCTGCGCCGCTTCACTCATGGTGCCATCTTCATTGAGTGTATCGATGACTGCGAGATGATGCTTCAAGCCAAGGTTATAGTCATTCATGTCGTGCGCCGGTGTCACTTTTAAAGCGCCGGTACCAAATTCCCGCTCAACATATTCATCGGCAATAATGGGAATACGACGCTTGATGAGCGGAACGAAAGCATACCGTCCGATGAGATTTTTGTAGCGTTCATCTTCCGGATGAACACAAATGGCGCTGTCACCCAGGATTGTTTCCGGGCGTACTGTTGCAATGGTGATCCATGCGTCCGTATCACCTTCCAGCTTGTACCGGAAGAAATAAAGCTTTGATTTCACTTCCCGTTTAATTACCTCCTCATCGCTCAAAGAAGTTTTCGCTTTTGGATCCCAGTTGATCATCTTGTTACCACGATAGATGTGGCCTTTTTTGAAGAGATCAACAAAAACATGGATTACAGCCCGGTAGTAATCATCATCCATCGTAAAAGTGGTCCTGTTCCAGTCGCAGCTGCAGCCCAGTTTTCTTATCTGCTTCAGGATGATGCCGCCATACTTATCCCGCCATTCCCAGGCATATCGCAGGAATTCTTCCCGCGACAGGTCGCGTTTTTCAATTCCTTTTTCGCGCAGCATCGCCACCACTTTTGCTTCCGTGGAAATAGAAGCGTGATCCGTTCCTGGAACCCAGCATGCATTTTTCCCTTTCATCCGTGCACGTCGAATACAGATATCCTGAATGGTATTGTTGAGGGCATGACCCATGTGCAGGACACCGGTCACATTAGGCGGAGGAATTACAATTGTATAGGGTTCCCGTTCATCAGGGGTTGATTCGAACAGGTGTTGATCCATCCATCGCTGATACCACCGATCGTCTAATCCGGTTGGGTCAAATGTCTTTGGCAATTCCATCTTCGCAAAATTTGAGTCGCAAAAATAAACGGTATTTGGTGTAACCCTGATTTTTCAATACAAAAATCCTGTTTAGCTGCGACCGAACACGCTAAGATTTGCTTGTTTTTCCATGAACGAAAACATTTCACGCACCCTCAGCACCGCCAGGCAGAAGTTAAACCTAATGCAGACTGAACAGCTAAATACAGGTTGAATTGCAGGATAAAAATCGTGTGGTCAGGAAATCGAATGACCACAAGACAAAGTCTTTCCGTGTGAGCCCGGATTTTTCAATGGAAAAATCCCGATTCATTCCAGGTAAACATGCGAGGTCAGCTGATTTACTTTCTTCTGCTATTGCGCCCAGACTGATGCTTCGGTTAATTCTTCAGTGTCTCATCGAGCCATCTGAAAAATTCACGGTGCCATAACAAACTGTTTTGAGGCTTCAACACCCAATGGCCTTCATCAGGAAATACAAGCAACCGGCTTTTAATGCCTTTGAGTTGCGCCACCTGGTATGCTTCGAGACCTTGCGTGTAAGGTATGCGATAATCTTTCTCGCCTTCGATAATCATAATAGGTGTCTTCCATCTGTCAATTAAACTGATGGGGTTGGAAAGGGCATAACTTTTAGGTCGCGGCTTCTGCCAGAAAGATCCGCCAAGATCCCAATTGGCAAACCAGAGTTCTTCCGTGGAGGCATACCAACTATTCAGATCGAATACCCCACAATGAGCAATCATGCTTTTAAAACGATCTTCGCCCAATCCCTCCAGCATATAAACCGAATAACCTCCATAACTGGCACCGACTGCACCAAGTCGTGTCTTATCCACGAAGCTCCATGTTGCAGCAGAATCAATGGCGGTGAGGTAATCGCGTATGGCTTGTCCGCCCCAGTCCTGGCTGATATCTTCATTCCATTTGGTACCAAAGCCAGGCAACCCGCGACGGTTTGGAGCTACGACAATATATCCATTAGCTGCCATCAATTGAAAATTCCAACGGAAGGAATAAAACTGTGAAACCGCTGACTGTGGTCCACCCTGGCAATATAATAATGTAGGATATTTTTTAGTGGGATCGAAGCCCGGAGGATAAATTACCCATGTAAGCATGCGTTGTCCGTCGGTGGTTTTCATCCAAACCTTATCAATGCGGCTCAAAGTAATAGCATCGTAAGCAGGCTTATTCACGGTAGTCAGCGGTAAAACATCACCGGATTTCAGATTTACACGAACCAATTCAGCGGCATGGTTCATATCGGATTTGGCAGCGATCAGCCAGTCACCAGATTGCCCCGTCAAGGCATTCAAGTCAAAATCACCTTTAGTGACCTGCCTGATATTGTTGACCGTATTTTTTTCAAGATCTTTTGGCAATGTTATTTCAAACACCTGCTCAGTTGCTTCCTTCACTGCAAGAAAAAAGATCTTTGTGCCATCCATACTCCAGCGGAATGTCTCTACCGTCTCGTCCCATTCTCTGGTAAGGTCATACTGTTTTCCGGATGAGAGATTTTTTACTATCAGCCTGTTTTTATCGGCTTCAAATCCATCACGTTCCATAGAAGTATACGCGAGCAGGTTGCCTTTGGGAGCCAATTGCGGCTGCGTATCATAACCTTTTCCATCCGCAGTAATATTGGAAGTATTGCCATTAGTGATGGAATAGTAATAGATATCGGTATTGGTGCTGACGGCTGCTTCCTTACCGCTTTTCTTTTTGCAGACATAATAGATGCCTGTTCCGGTGGCATCAAAAATAAAATCCTCAGCACCGCCAAATGGTGTTTGCGGGCAGTCGAAAGCCTCTCCCTGCATGATATCTTTCGGGTTAGAAATACCGGTGGCAGTATACGCTCCGTAAAATACATGATTATACACGCCATCTTCCCATCCGTCCCAATGCCGGTAAAAGAGATCATCAGCACCATGTGCATTGGCTTTCTGAAGATCAGGGTAGCGTTCGCTTACAGTTTGAGTGACTTTCACTTCCTGTGAAAACAAAACATATTTTCCATCCGCTGAAAATTTCACATTATCAATTCCGCCGTCAATGTTTGTTACCTGTTTTGCACCTGTACCATCCCATTCCGCTTCCCACCATTGTCCGTTATAGAGGTATCCCATTTTGCCGGATGGGGTAACCTGCACATTATACTCACTTCCGGTTGTTGTGGTGATTTGCT